>JADLHM010000056.1 GCA_020848745.1 Deltaproteobacteria bacterium
AATCCGGCGCGGCTCCCGCCACTGTGAGTCGGAACGAACGCGCACGCAGGCCACTGCCCCTTCGGGTGGGAAGGCGGCGCAAGTAGGTCGCCGACGAGCCAGGAGACCTAGCCCTCGAGGCAGCTCGTTCAACCGTCCCTCGGGAAAGTGGGGCCGGGAGCCATGACCGACGAACGAACGCACATCCACTGGACGATCGGGCACGACGCCCGCTCGTCGACCGCGCGCCGGCCCGCCGCCGCGCCCCGCGCTCCGTTCTCGGCTCCGCGTTCCGCGCCCCCGTCGCGAGGGCCCAATGCGACGTCACGGGTAGTGGCGTCGAGGAGGACCTCATGCGTCGCTTCTCCCTCGTCTTGTCCGCTCTCCTGGCCGTTGCGATCGCGCGCTCGGCGCCGGCGGCGATCGTAGCCGATCCGGCCTACGTCGTCGGTACGATTCCGCTCCCGATCGTGAACGCGGCCGACGTCGCCGTCGTCGGCGCGTCGATCGCCATCGGGCAGGGCTCGTTCGGCGCGGGTGGCCAGTCGATCATCCGACTCGACCCGAACGGGGGGGTGTTCACGATCGTCTCGAACCTGAACGCGATCGGCGCGATCGTGTACGATGCCGCGAACGATCGCCTGCTCTTCACCGACAACGCGGGCGAGCTCCCGGGCGCGACCAACGGCGACACGATCTATGCGTTGGCGGATCCGCGCTCGGTCGTGTCGCCGATCGACGCCGCCACGCTGACGCTGCTGCCGAGCGGATCGATCCCGGCGGCACAGGCCGTGCTGCCCCTCCCGGGCGGCGACGTGCTCGTCGGGGACGCCGCCGGGCCGGGTAGCGGGCGGGTGGTGCGGATCTCCTCCGGGGTGCCGAGCGACCTCGTCACCGGGCTCGACTACACCTCCGGCGTTTCGTTGAGCCTCTCGGGCGGCGAGCTCCTGATCGGCAACGTCGACGCGTTCTTCAGCGGCAACGTCATCCGCTACTCGCTCGCCGGGGTCGCCATCGCGCCGCTTGCGACCGGGCTCAGCGGATCGTACGACCAGGCGGTCGACGCGGACGGCGACCTGCTCCTGACGGGCGGATTCACCGGCGATTTCTCGAGCTCGACCGTGATCGCCATCGCGCCGAACGGCGCCGTCGACGAGATCGCGTCGGGGTTCGGCTTCTCGAGCGGCCTCACGATCGATGGGCCGAGCCGCCAAGTGATGGTCCTCGACTTCGGCACGACCCGCATCGACACCCTGACGCCGGTCGACGCGCTGACGCCGGGGGGCGGCGGCTCCAAGGAATGTCACGTCGAGACGTTCGGCGGCGCGCCGGTCCGCTCGTCGTCCGGGAAGCCCAAGAATCGCTGGGAGTGTACCGACGGAGATCCGGCGTGCGACCGCGACGGGGTTGCGAACGGCGCCTGCGTCTTCTGGGTCGGCGCGTGCCTCGCGATCGCCGACGCGCGCGCGCCCAAGTGCGCGCCGGTCGGGATCGACGCGGTCACCGTGACCAGCAAGCGTCTCGCGACCGCCGCCGCTGCGATCGCGTCGGCCGTGTCGGCGGCGCTTCCGGCCGCCGGCCCGACGTGCAGCGGCACGACGATCGTGCCGGTCACGGCCGACGGCAAGGGGCGGACGATCGTGTTCGACGCGTCCTGGGCGGGGAAGCGCCGCGACAAGGACGTGCTGTCGTTGCGGTGCCGGCCGTAAGCGCGGCCCGCCCGGCGATGATCCGGAGGAGGGCGAGAGCCATGACGACATCGATCGCCGTCTCGGCGCGGCTGCGGAGCGGAATGGTGGGAATGGCTCTCGCTCTCGCGTGCCTCGCGCCGGCGCCGGCGGCCGCCGATCCCTGCCTCGACGACGTGGTGTCCTACACCATGGGGCAGAACGGGGGCTTCAACGCGGGTGAGGGCGGCACCGAGAACCTCCTTCCCGACGTCGTGCTCGGCGCGCCGCGCGGGCTCGGGCAGAGCGCCGGTTCGCTCGACGTGGTCTCGCTCGGGAACGGTGGCGGCATCACGGTCGCCTTCACGGACAACCGCATCGTCGACGGTCCCGGCCCCGACGTCACGATCTTCGAGAACGCCTTCAACTCGCCGGGGCTCGGCATCTTCACCGAGGTGGCGGTGGTGGCGGCGAGCGCGGACGGTGTGACCTTCGTCGAGTTCCCGCACGGCGCGGGCGGACAGGATCTCTCCGGGATGGCGGGACGCACGCCGGTGTACGCCAACGTGGACACGAACGTGATCGATCCGCGCGATCCCGCGGTCTCGGGCGGCGACCAGTTCGACCTCGCGACGATCGGGCTCGCGAGCGCGCGCTGGCTCCGCATCACCGACCCGGGCGCCGCAATCGACGACGTCGGCAACCACTTCCCCACGCCGGGCGTCGGCAAGTCGGGATTCGACCTCGACGCGGCGATCGCGATCCATTCGGAAGGCACCTGTGCGGCGTGCTGCGACGCCGACGGCAACGGCAGCGTGAAGCCGAACGACGTCCTGCTGCTCCTCCGCGAGGTGTCCGAGTTGCCGAACGCGGTGAACCTCTGCGGGCCGGCGTCCTGCGGCGGCCGCTCGTGCGGGGACGCGAACGGCGATTGCCGGCTCGCCGCCGCCGACGTGTTGCTCTGCCTGCGCCTCGCGTCGGGGCTCACGGCGCCGTTTACGCTCTGCGAGTGATCGCGATCCTCCATGGACGTGCGGGTCTCGCGGCCATGCTCTCCCTCTCGGCGATGATCGCCGCGACGGCCTTCGCGGAGGACCCGCTACTCGGCACGATCGAGGTACGGAGCGCGTCCGAGGCCGCGCCCGCGCCGAGGGACGAGAGCGCCTTCGCGACGGTCGTGCCGATCGCCGACCAGCCCGCCGAGATCGACACGCTCGCCGACGTGCTCGACGAGACGGTCGGCGTGTCGGTGCGGCGCTTCGGGGGCCTCGGCGACTTCGCGACGGTCTCGATCCGCGGCAGCACGCCGGGGCAGGTCGGCGTCTTCTTCGACGGCGTCGCGCTCACGCGCGCCCGCAGCGAGACCGTGAACCTCGCCGACTTGCCGCTCGACCAGCTCGGCGCCGTCGAGGTGTACCGCGGGGTGTCGCCGCTCGCGCTCTCGGCGTCCGCGCTCGCGGGCGCGGTGAACCTCGTCTCGCGCGCCCCCGACGGCGTGCCGCGCTTCTCGCTCCTCGCGGGGGGCGGTTCGTTCGGGACGCGCAAGGCGAGCGTCGCCGGCTCGACGGTGCGCGGGCCGGTGTCGGGTTTCCTCTCCGCCACGTATCTCGGCAGCGACGGCGATTTCACGTTCGAGGACGACAACGGCACGCTCCAGAACCCCGACGACGACCGTGAGGCGAAGCGCCGCAACAATGCCTTCGATTCCGCCGAGGTGCTCGCCAAGGTGCGCTGGGCGCTCGCGTCGGGGGGCGCCGTCACCGGTCTCACGGAATTCTTCGCGAACCACCAGGGCGTGCCGGGGATCGGCGCGTTCCAGGCGGACGACGCGTCGCTCCGTGATCTCCGGAGCCTGAGCTACGTGCGCTTCGAGCGGCCCGGCCTCGCGGGGCTCCCCGTCGACCTCAGCAGCACGGGGTCCTTCGTCTTCGAGCGCGAGCGCTTCCGCGACGCCGAGGGCGAGATCGGGCTCGGCAACGTCGCGACCGACAACCGCACGTATACCGGCGCGCTCGACAACCTCCTCTCGACCCGGATCGGCCGGCATGCGCTCGAGGCGCGCGCCGACGTCGGCGGCCAGGTCTTCACGCCCGCGGACACGCTCGCCGCCGATCCGAACGGCCCCGACCAGAGTCGGATCCGCTTCGATCTCGCGGCCGGCGACACGATCGGCTTCTTCGACGACCGCCTGCTCGTGCAGCCGACGTTCCGCTGGGAGCACCTGCACGACGACTTCAGCGATCCGGGCGAGGCGTCCGGGCGGATCACGCGCGCGAGCCGGGGCGGCAGCCACGACCTGCTGACGCCGCGTCTCGGCCTGCGGTTCGACGCCGCGGATGGCGTCGCGTTCAAGGCGAACGTCGCCCGCGTCGAGCGCGCGCCGAACTTCACCGAGCTCTTCGGCAACCGCGGCTCGATCCTCGGCAACCCGAACCTCGACCCCGAGCGCGGCCTGAACGCCGACCTCGGTGTCGTGCTGACGCGCGACCGCCTCGGGTGGGCGCGGCGTCTCCGCCTCGAGGCCGTCGGCTTCGTCGCCGTCGTCGACGACCTGATCGTGCTCGTGCAGAACTCGCAACGGACGTCGATCTTCCGGAATGTCGACCGCGCGCGCACGGTCGGCTGCGAGCTCGCCGCCGGCGCCGACGTCTCCGAGCACCTGCGGCTCGGGCTCAACTACACCTACCAGGACGCGCGCGACGAGAGCGGCATCCCGGCCCGCGACGGGAACCAGCTTCCCGGCCGGCCGCGCCACGAGCTCTACCACCGCACCGAGTACCGGCGTGACGAAGGACGGCTGTTCTACGAGCTCGGCTTCGTCGCCGAGAACTTCCTCGACCAGGCGAACTTCCTGGTCGTGAACGCGCGCGCGATCCATACGGTCGGCGTCGAGGCCGACCTCGCGGCGCTCGGCCGCCGCTTTCGGAGGGGCGCGCTCGCGCGCATCCCGCTCCTCGTGACCTTCGAGGTCCGGAACTTCACCGACAACCAGGTCGAGGACGTCGCCGGTTATCCGCTGCCGGGACGCGCGTTCTTTGGGACGGTGCGCTGGGCGTGGGAAGGGCAGGGGCCGCGTGGCTGACGGGTACCGGTGCGCGTGCGCCCTCCTGCTGCTCGCGGCCGCGCTCGCGGCGTGCAGCTCGGGCGGGGTCGAAGACCGCACGCCGGGCGACACGCCGCCGCCGCTCGCGGGCACGAGCGCGTTCGTCGTGACGACCGATTTCCAGACCGGCTCCTTCGCGGTCTTCCCGGTCCTCCAGCCCGACGCCGTCGCGAAGAACGTCGAGCGCATCCACTCCGACGCGGTGGCGCGCGTCCACGACGGCCTCGTGTACGTCGTGAACCGGCTCGGCGGCGACAACATCCAGGCGATCGACCCGGCGGCGGGCTACGCGACCCGCTGGCAGTGCTCGGTCGACAACGGCGCGAACCCGCACGACATCGCCTTCGCCGCGCCCGACAAGGCCTACGTGACGCGCTACGAGCGGACGACGCTCCTGATCGTCGATCCGACCACGGGGGCCGACTGCGCCCGCTTCGCGCGCGGCACGATCGACCTCGCGGCGCTCGCCGACGGCGACGGCCTTCCCGAGATGGACCAGGCCGTCGTGATCGGGGGCACGCTCTACGTGACCCTCCAGCGCCTCGACCGCCGGAACTTCTTCCGTCCGAGCGACCGCAGCACGATCGCCGTGATCGACGTCGCGACCGACAGGCTGGTCGGCGCGATCGACCTCACCGGGACGAACCCGTTCACGGAATCGGCCGGGCTCACGCCCGATCCGGCGACGGGGAAGCTCGTGCTGAACGAGGTCGGCGAGCTCGGCCGGCTCGACGACGGCGGCGTCGAGCGCGTCGACCCGACGACCATGCGCGCCGAGGGCTTCTTCGTCACCGAGCAGGACCTCGGCGGCAACGTGACCGACGTCGTGCTGATCGACGACCACCACGCCTACGCGATCCTTCTCGACGAGACGGCGCGGAGCCGGGTCGTGCGTTTCGACCCGACGACGCGCCAGGTCATCCGGACCCTCGCGGCGGGCGACGAGTTCCTGGTCGACGTCGCGCTCGGGCCGGACCGCGCGACCCTCTACCTCACCGACCGGACCTTGAAGCGGCCCGGCGTGCGGCGCTTCGCGATCGCCGACGACGCGGAGCTGGCGCCGTCGCCGATCGACACCGGGCTCGCCCCCTTCGACGTCGTGTTCGTGACGGGACCATGAACGGGACCATGAGAAGGAGGGGAGGGATGCGAGGCACGGAAGGGCGTGGGGCGCGGCTGCGGCGCTGGGTCGGGGTGCTCGTCGTGGCCGGTGTCGTCGCTGCGCCGCTCGCGGCGGCAGCGGGAGCCGACCCCGTGCTCGCGTGCCGGCGGGCGATCGTGCGCGACGCCGCGAAGCTCGCGCGGGCGCGGCTCGCCGCGCTCCGCAAGTGCGAGGACGCGAAGCGCAAGGGGAAGCTTCCGGCGCTCACCGCCTGCCGCGACGAGCCGGCGATCGGCGCGGCGTTCGCGACTGCGACCGGGAAGCTCGCGGCGGTGGTCGCTCGCGCCTGCGGCGGCGCCGACGGACGCTGCGGCACCGCCGACGACCCGTCGCTCGCGGCGATCGCGTGGCCGGGCGCGTGCCCGGAGCTCGAGGGCAGCGGCTGCACGGCGGCGCTCGCGGGCTGCGGCGACGTCCCGGCTTGCGTCGCCTGCCTCGCCGACGCCGCGATCGGCCGCGGCGTCGCGCTCGCATACGCGCCGTTCGCCGCCGCCGACGCGAAGACGCAGAAGGCGGTCGTGCGCTGTCAGAAGGCGGTGGCCGGCGCCGCGACGGCGCTCGCGGCCGCCCGGCTCGCGGCCGGCGCGCGTTGCCTCGACGGCCGCCTCGCCGGCACGCATTCGGCGCCGTGCCCGCTTCCGGGCAACGGCAAGGCGGCGGCGAAGCTCGCGAAGGCGCGGGCCAAGGCGGAGGCCGCCGTCTGCAAGGCGTGCGGCGGCGTCGACAAGCGCTGCGGCGGCGGCGACGATCTCGCGCGTGAGCTCGTCGGCACCGCGCCCGCGTGTCCGGAGGTCGGTCTCTGCGACACCGCGATCGCGAGCTTCGTCGACGTGGTCGCGTGCTTCGACTGCAGCGCGGCAGCCCGCATCGATTGCGCGCTCGCGGGCGCTGCGCCGGGCGTCGCCGACTATCCGGCGGCGTGCGCCGCCGTGCCGCCGACGCCGACGCCCACCTCGACCCCGACCCCGACCGCCACGCCGAGCGCCTCGCCGACCTTCACGCCGTCGCCGACTCCGACCGCGACGCCGGTCTTCTGCCCGCGCGACGCGGCGCGCGTCTCGCGGGTGACGATCGGGCTCGTGACCGGCGGCCCGCTGCTCGGGGCCGCGAGCGCCGTGCTCGACTACGATCCCGAACGGGTGCGGCTCGACGGCGCCGGCGACGATCCCGCCGTGCGTGCCGCCGTGACCGATCTCACCGGCGGCGCGCTGCTCGGCAGGGGCGCCCCCAACAACCAGGACCACGACGGCGACCTGGCGCCCGATCGGCTGCGCTTCACGCTGGTCGCCGCGAGCGGGGTCGCGGGCGACGTGCTGCGCGTGGCGTTCGCGCTCTGCGCGGACGCGCCGCTGCCGGCGATCGGCGACTACGCGTGCACGCTCGTTCCGGGAAGCGCGATTGCCGCGGACGCGGTGACGCCGCTGCCGAACGCCGCCTGCGTGATCGCCGTCGAGAACGTGACCCCAGGAGGAGATCCATGACGACGATGCGGACGGCGATTGCCATGACGATGCTGGTGCTCGGCGCGACGGCGGCGTCCGCCGCCGACCTCTGCGGCGACGCCGACGGCAGCGGCGCGATCAGCGTGACCGACGGTGTGCAAACGCTGCGTGCCGCGGCCGGCCTCGGCAGCAGCTGCACGCCCGGGCGCTGCGATCTCGACGGCAGCGGCAGCGTTTCGGTGAGCGACGGGGTGAACGTGCTGCGTGCCGCCGCGGGCCTCACGGTGAAGCTCGCGTGCCCGGGCGGAGTGCCGGCCTGCGCGAGCGCCGACGTCACGGTGACGCTCGTGACCCCGGCGCCGATCGGCGCCGCGACGCTCGATCTGGCGTATGCCGCGGAGGCGGTCGTCCTGCCCGGGAGCGGCGACGCCGCGGCCGAGCGGGTGACGATCCTGACGGCGGCGTCGCTCCTCGCGAACGGGGCGCCGAACGACCTCGACGACCGGCTGCGCTTCACGCTCGTTGCCGGGGACGGGCTCGAGGGCGGCGCGCTCCTGCGAGTGCGCTTCGATTGTCTCGGCCCGGCGCCGAGCGCGGGTGCGTTCGCGTGCACGCTCGCCGACGTCACCGGCACTGACGGCCTCACGGAGATCGACGGTGCGACCTGCGGCGTCGCGGTCGCGACCGAATAGATAGATAGGGAGGCGCATTGGCGGCGACGGCGGACGGCTGGAGCGAGCGGATCGGAGACGACGGTCGGCGCACGCGCGTGCTCGTCGCCTTCGCGCTCTCACTCGCGTGCCACGCGCTCGTGCTCGCGCTCGCGCGCGGCTGGCGCGCTGCCGATCCGGCGCCGGCGCGCCTGCTCGTGGTGACGGTGATGGGGCGCGGCGGCGGTGCGTCGGATCCCGGTGCGGCAGGTGCCGTGGGAGGAGCTGCCGTCGCGGACGCCGCGAGTCCGGTCGCGCCGGCAGCGCCGGGCGCGGTCGCGGCGGCGCCGCCGGCGGCCGTTGCCGAGCGCCCGCGTCCGGCGCTGCCTCGCCGGGCCGCGCGCGTCGCGGCGCGGCCGCCGCCCCGGATCGCCGAGCGTCGCCCGGCCGCCGGCGCCGACGCGCCTCCCGGCGTGATCGACGTGAGCTCCGCCACGACCGGCGCACCGCCCGCGGCAAGGGAGGCAGCGCCTTCCGCCGCCGATGCGGCTCTCGTCGCGACCGGTCTCGCGGCGGCCGCGCTGGGGCCGGGAGCCGCGCGCGGCGACGACCCGGCGGCGCCGGGCGGCGCGGGCGCGGCCGGCGGCGGTTCGGATCGCGGTTCGGGTCACGGTGCGGGTGGCGGGGAGGGCGAAAGGGGCGACGGCCTCCGTGCCTTCTGCGCCAGTTGTCCCATTCCCGACTATCCACCGCGCGCGCGGCGGCAGGGCTGGCAGGGCACCGTCGACGTGGCGCTCGCGATCGGCGGCGACGGCAGCGTCACCGAGGCGCGCGTCGGCCGCTCCTCGGGGTATCCCGCGCTCGACGAGGTCGCGCTCGGCGTCGCGCGCCGCAGCCGTTTCCGCGTGCCGGGGGGCGGCCGGGAGCTCCGCGGCCAGCTCCGCTACCGCTTCGTGCTCGACGCCAGCGCGGCGCGGCGGTAGGACCGGCGCGCCCATGACCCCGCATCGCCTCGCGGCGGCCGCCGCGCTCGTGGTGTCGCTCGCGACGCGCGCAGCGGCCGTCGATCCGGCCCCGGGCGCGCCGCGTCCGTCGTCCGCCCCGCCGCCCGCGCGCATCGTCTCGCTCGCTCCCTCGGTGACCGAGACGCTCTTCGCGCTTGGCGTCGGCGCGCGGCTCGTCGCGGTGTCGGATCATTGCGACTACCCGCCCGAGGCGGCGGCGCTGCCGCGCGTCGGCACGTTCAACGCGCCGAGCGTCGAAGCGGTGATCGCGGCGCGGCCGGATGTCGTGATCGGTCTCCCGAGCCCCGGCAACCACGAGAACGTGCTCACGATGGAGCGGCTCGGCGTGCGGGTCGAACTCGTCGATCCCGAGCGTCTCGCGGACCTTCCCGCCGTCACGCGCAGGATCGCCGCCGTCGCCGGCGTCCCGGAGGCGGGCGAGCGCCTCGTCGCCGCCATGCAGCGCGACATGGACGCCGTCCGCCGCAAGATCGCCGGCGCCCCGACGCCGCGGACGCTCATGCTGGTCGGGCGGGAGCCGCTGATCGCGGTCGGTCCCGAGAGCTTCCTCGGCGAGATGCTGGTCGCGGCGGGCGCCGTGAACGTCGCGCCCGCGCAGGGCGCGTGGCCACGCCTCAACCTCGAGGTCGTGATCGCCGCGGACCCGGAGGTGATCGTCGATTGCAGCATGGGGACGGAGGCTTCGACCGCCGCGCTCGCCTTCTGGGAACGCTTTCCGTCGCTTGCCGCCGTGCGGAACGGGCGCGTGCACCCGTTCCGCTCCTTCGAGGCGCTGCGACCGGGTCCGCGCCTCGCGCTCGCACTCGCGGAGCTCGCGCGCGTGCTCCATCCCGACCGGTTCTGACGTGTCGGTTCCGCATCTCACCTGGGCGCGGCTCGCGCGCGTGAACGGACTCCTGCTGGCGCTCCTCGTCGCGAGCCTCGTCGTGGCGGTGACGCTCGGCCCCGTCGCGCTCTCGTGGAGCCGCGTGTTCGCCGCCGGCGGTGGTCCGAACCCCGACGCGGTGATCCTCTTCCGGACGCGCCTCCCGCGCGTGCTGCTCGCGGCGATCGTCGGCGGCGCGCTCGGGATCTCGGGCGCGGCGCTCCAGGCGCTGCTGCGCAATCCGCTCGCCGAGCCGCATCTGGTCGGCATCTCGAGCGGCGCCGCGCTCGCGGCGGCGCTCGCGCTCGTGACGATGCCGGTCGTGCTCGGGCAGGCGATCGTCGCGCCGGTTGCGGCCTTCGCCGGCGCGCTCGTGAGCATCTGGATCGTCGTGCGGCTCGCGTTCGTCGGCGCGCGCGTCGAGCCGACGACGCTGCTCCTCATCGGCGTCATCTACAACGCCTTTACCGGCGCCCTCCTGATGTTCCTGAACAGCATCGCCGACCTCTACCAGGTCCACGGCGTGCTCTTCTGGCTGATGGGACACCTCGGGGCGCGCGATTACCCGACGCTGGCGGCGCTCGCGCTCTACAGTCTCGCCGGCCTCGGCTTGCTGCTCCGGCACGCCCGCGACCTCGACTGTCTGAGCCTCGGCGACGAGCGGGCCGCCGAGCTCGGCGTCGACGTCGAGCGCGCGCGCCGCATGGTGTTCGTCGCGGCGGCGCTCCTGGTCGGCGCCGTCGTGTCGGTGAGCGGCCTCATCGGCTTCGTCGGGCTCGTCGTGCCGCATCTCGTGCGGCTCGTGTTCGGCGCCGACCATCGCCTGTTGCTGCCGGCGTCGTATCTCGCCGGCGCGATCTTCCTCGTGTGGGCGGACACCGTGGCGCGGACGGTGCTCGGCGTCACCGAGATCCCGGTCGGCGTGGTGACCGCGCTCTGCGGGGCTCCGGTGTTCGCGTATCTGCTGCGCCGCGAGCGCACGCTGGTGGGGTGGTGAGCACCGCGCCGCCGGTCGCGCCGGAGGGGGGCGCCGCCGGGTCCCGCGTGCCCGCGCGGAGGGGAGCGTCCGACGTGCCCGCGCTCGCCGTCGAGCACGTCGCGTTCGCGTACGGCGCGCGCCCGGTGCTCCGCGACGTCGGCCTCGTGGTCGCGCGCGGTGCCATGGTGGCGCTCGCCGGGCCGAACGGCTCGGGGAAGTCGACGCTCCTGGCGCTCCTCGCCGGGACGCGCCGCGCCGCCGCCGGCACGATCACCATCGCCGGCCGCCCGATCGGCGAGTGGGAGCGACGCGCGCTCGCGCGCACGGTCGCCGTCGTGCCGCAGGAGACGAGCGTGACGTTCCCGTACAGCGTCGCCGAGATGGTGCTCATGGGACGCGCCCCGCACCGGCCGCCGCTCGGCCTCGAGGGCGCGCGCGACGTCGCGATCGCGGAGCGCGTGATGGGCGAGACCGGCATCTTCCACCTCGCCGGCCGCCGCATGACCGAGCTCTCGGGTGGCGAGCGGCAGCGGGTGGTCGTCGCGCGCGCGCTCGCGCAGGAGCCCGAGATCCTCCTCCTCGACGAGCCGACGACGCACCTCGACGTGCGCCACGCGATCGAGATCCTCGACCTGGTGGCCGCCGTGAACCGCACACGCGGCGTGACCGTGGTCGCCGTCCTGCACGACCTCACGAGCGCCGCGCTCTACTTCGAGCGAATCGCGTTCCTGCGCGACGGCGCGCTCGTCGCCGACGGCGCCCCCGCCGCGATCGTCACCGCCACGACCATCGCCCGCGTCTTCGACGCCGACGTGCGGGTCGACGTCGACGCCGAGGGCATCCCGGCGATCCGTCCGCGCCGCCGGTCGTGACCGGCGCCACGGCGCCGGCGCGTCATCCCGGGATCGGGAGGGGAATCGTCACCCGCACCACGACGTCGGCTCGGACGCGTAGCGTCCCGAGCATCGCGCTGTACGGCCGGATGCCGAAATCCGGCTGATGGAGGCGGGCCTCGGCGACCCAGCTGGGGCTCTCGCGGTGCGCCATCACGGTGACGTCGCGGGTGTGGCCGTGGAGATCGAGCCGGCCGCGGACCGCCAGCACGTCGCCGCGCCCCGTCGCCGCTTCCGACACGAAGCGGATCTCGGGGTAGCGGCTCGCGTCGAGCACGTCGCGGACGATGGTGCCCTCGATCGTCCGCTGGTCGCTCGCGGAGAGCTCACGCGGGTCGACGACCCCGTCCCGCACCGCGCCGACCACCCGCAGCGACGTCGCGTCGAAGCGGGCCTCGACCCGCCACGCCGTCTCGTCGATCGTGATCGTGAAGGCCGTGACGCGGATCTCGAGGTCGTGCGCCACCGCCGAGAGCAGGCCCTCCTTGTACGTGAGGACCCGGCACTCGGCGGTGGTCGCGTCGACGCGCATGCTGCGACGCCGACCATGGCGCTTCTCGCGGCGGAGGGATAGTCCCGGATCACTTCACGACGACCCGGCGCGATGCCGGGACCGGCGGGGTTTTCGCCCCGAGCCGCGGGACCAGCATCGGGACGCGGCGGCGGTACTCGGCGTACGGAGCGCCGTGCAGATCTTCGAGGTCGCGTTCCTCGAAGCGGATCGCGATCAGGATGTAGGCGGTCGTCGCCGCCGCGAAGAAGAGGTGAGCGGCGGTCATCGTCGGCGTCGCCCAGAAGGCGAGGAGCCACCCGACGTAGAGAGGATGGCGAACGTGGCGGTAGGGGCCGGGCGTCGCGAAGCGCAGGTGCGTGTAGGCGCGGCCGTTCAGGAAGAGCCAGACCTGACGCAGACCGAAGAGGTCGAAGTGGTTGATGAGGAAGGTCGTCGCGAGGACGGTCGCCCAGCCGGTCGCGAATACCACCTCCATCGCCGTGCGGGCCGCCGGGCTCTCGAGCGCCCACACCGTGCCGCCGATCGGCCGCCATTGCCAGAAGAGGAGGAGCAGGGCGACGCTCGACGCGAGGACGTAGAGGCTCCGTTCGGCGGCGCTCGGGACGACGCGCGTGACGAGCACCTTGAACCGTGGCCGCGCCATGACGCTGTGCTGGAGTGCGAAGATCGCCAGCAGGAGGCCGTCGACGACGAGCGCCGCCACGACGCCGTCCGTCGCCGGTCCGTCGAGCACGGTCGGGACGCCGAAGCCGCCGACGAAGCCGATCGCGTAGAGGAAGCTCACCAGGAAGAGCGCGTAGGAGACGCACCCGAAGAGGAAGACTACCCATCGCTTGATCATGAGATGCTCCTTTCAGTGGTTGTCATGCCAACCGAGGATTCCGGCGGCGCGCGGTACCGACAAGGCGCCGCCGCGCCGGATCTCTTGTCCGAGCGGCCGGAACTTGTCCGTGACGCCGACCTGCTTGCTCGAGCGTCGCCGGAGTGGTGGAACGGAGCCGGATGGACGTCGTCGCCGACGTGTTGCGGGCGGTCCGCCTCTCGGGGCTCGTCATCTTCCACACCGAGCTCACCGCGCCGTGGGGGCTCGCCGTCCCGCCGGCTGCCGTGCTCGCCGGGCTCTTCGGCCTCGGGACGCGGCGGTTGATCCCGTTCCACGCCGTCGCGAAGGGGCGCTGCGTGTCGGTGCTCGACGGCGTCGAGGCGCTCGGCGAGGGCGACGTCGTCATGTACCCGCACGGCGACGCCCACGTGCTCGCGAGCGACGCGGCGGTCGTGCCGACGCCGGTCGGCGGCCTGCTCCCGCCGCTCAAGCCCGAGCAGCTCGCCGTCGTCCGCTACGGCGGTGGCGGCGCGCTCACCCGCCTCGTCTGCGGCTTCGCCCATTGCGACGAGGCCGTCTTCAACCCGCTGGCGGCCTGCCTCCCGAGGGTGCTCTGCGGTCGCGGGAACGGCGGCGCCGGCGCCACGGCGCTGCACGGCTTGCTGCAGCTCGCGCTCTCCGAGGCCGCGACGCCGCGTGCCGGCACCACGACGCTCCTCACGCGCCTCACCGAACTCATGTTCGTCGAGGTGCTGCGGACGCACATAGAGGCACTACCCGCCGAACAGACCGGGTGGTTCGCGGGCCTCCGCGATCCCCTCGTTGGCCGCGCCCTGCAACACCTGCACGCCGAGCCCGCGCGCGACTGGAGCGTCGACGAGCTCGGCCGCACCGTCGGCCTGTCGCGCTCGGCGCTCGTCGACCGCTTCAACGCGCTCGTCGGCCAACCGCCGATGACCTACCTCACCCACTGGCGCATCCAGCTCGCGACCCAGCTGCTCCGCGACTCGCACGCGAGCGTCGCGACCATCGCGGAGCAGGTCGGCTACGCGAGCGAGGCCGCGTTCAATCGCGCCTTCCGCCGCGTCGTGGGGAAGCCGCCCGCGGCGTGGCGGCGCGCGGCGGCGCTCGGGTAAACGCCGCGGACCCGCGGCAAGGCGGACAGGATTTCCGCGCTCGGCGCCGAGTTCCGACTTGAAAGGAGATATTGTCAAAAGGTGTGGATCGTGTGAGGGGGGACTTGAGGGGAAATCGGAGCACCCCGGATTCCGTTGCTTGCATCGACGCGGCGGTGTGAGGCACGTTGAGTCTCGGTTCCCGCCCTCAGTGTCGTAACCACACGGGACAGCCGATCGGATGCCCGACAGCACACTCCTCACCGCCGCCCAGGCTCGCCATTTGCTGCGCCACACCGGATTCGGCGCACGTGTCGATGAGGTCGCGACCTTCGCATCGCTGACGCGGGGCGCCGCCGCCGACCGGCTTCTGGCGTTCAAGCCGCAGGGGTTCAAGCCCGGTGGTGTCGAGCCCGATATCATCCACAACAAGTGGATCAGCTTCATGGTGAGGACCAAGCAGCCGCTGCAGGAGAAGCTCGTGCTCTTCTGGCACGATCACTTCGCGACCGCCTTTTCCAAGGTGCAGGACGCGCGGCTCATGACCAAGCAGAACCAGCTGCTGCGCCGCAACTGCAAGGGCAACTTCCGCGATCTCGTGAAGGCTATCAACAAGGACCCCGCGATGATGCGGTTTCTCGATACGACGCGAAACCAGAAGGAGAGCCCGAACGAGAACTACGCCCGCGAGCTATTGGAGCTCTTCACGCTCGGTCCCAAGGACAACGCGGGCAACGACAACTACGCCCAAGCGGACATCGTCCAGATCGCTCGTGCCTTCACTGGCTGGGAGTTCGACGCTGGCAAGGACGCCGCGCTCGCCACGTCGTTGCACGATTTCACGGCCGCGTTCCCCGCTCGCGGAGCGAAAGTGATCTTCGCGTCTACCGGAGGCTTTCTCCCACCAGGCAGCGGGCGCTCGTTCACGGTCGGCGGGGAAGGCGCGAACGAGATCGACGAGGTGATCGACATCGTTCTTCAGCACACCGACAGCGACGGCAAGAACACTGTGGCGCGTCGGATCGCGCGCCGGCTGATCGAGTATTTCGCCCACCCGAGCCCGGATCTGTCCTTCGTAGACGATGTCGTGGGGACGGGGCCGAGTGCCTTCGATGCGACGTGGGACATCGCCGCGCTCCTACGACGGCTATTCGTTCACGACGCGTTCTACGACACAGCGGAACCTCTCGGCCCGACCAGCAAGCGGTCGGTCAAGTGGCCCGTCGACTACGTCGTCGGCACGCTCCGCGTGCTGCGCATGCGGCTGAAGGGCACCCAGCAGTTCGTCGACGGCGGGAGCTACGAACCGATCATGAATCAGCTCGCCAACATGGGACAGGTGCTCTTCAATCCCCCGAGCGTCTTCGGCTGGGACTGGGAAATGAATTGGATTAGCAGCTCGACGCTCCTTGCTCGCTACGCCTTTGCCCGTGACCTCACGGCCGCGCGCGGCGGCGGCGCCAAGGGGTTCCACCCCGAGTACTTCGTCGACTCAGCCCTGACGGACGCAGCCGCCATCGTCGACGCGGTGACCCATGTCCTCGGGATCACGGACGAGCTGACGTCACCCGAGCGCGACACCCTGGTGGCCTACCTGACCAAGGACGGCACTCTCACCCCTGATCTCACCAACTACGACTACCGCGACGAGAAGCTCAGGGGACTCTTCGCGCTCGCCCTGCAGTTGCCGGCGTACCAGCTGCACTAGGACGAGGAGCCCGGGTGGCGATCACGCGACGACAGTTTCTCGAGCTCGCGAGCGGCGCCGCGGCCGGCAGCCTCCTCGGGCCAGGGGTGTTCGGCAGTCCGTTCGTCCGTCGCGCCTTGGCCGAGACGATCGGCGATCGCTATCTGGTGGTGCTCTTCCTCGATGGGGGCAACGATGGTCTCAACACCGTCGTTCCCGTCGACAACGCTGGCGGGCTGCGCGCCCTCTATGACGTCGCCCGTCCGAGCCTTGGCCTGGCACCCGACGCGCTTGCGATGACCCTGCTCGGGAGTGATCCGGGCACGGGCGAGCAGCTCGCGTTCCATCCGGGCCTGCGGGGGTTCGGTCCGGGCACGCCGGGTTTCGGAGGACTGAAAAGCCTCTACGACCTCGGCAAGGTCGCCGTCATCCAGGGCTGCGGCTATCCCGAGCACGACCTCTCGCACGAGATCTCGCGGGTCGCCTGGCAGACGGGCGATCCGCTCGGCAGCGGATCCGGGGCGGGCTGGGTCGCGCGCCACCTCGCGCTGGAGTACGCAGGCTCCGCCATCCCTGCCGTGAACATCGCCGACGCGATCGTGGGCGAGTTCCGGCAGAGCGGGACGGGCGTGCTCACCCTGCGGAGTCTCGCCGATTTCGACTTTCCCTACGACCCGACGCACGCCGGGGACGACGTTCGGCGTCGCGACGCTTTTCTTGCACTCCATGCCGCAGCGAGCGGGTCGACGCAGCCGTTCCTGCGTGCGGTCGCCGACACCGGAACAGCCACGCTGCTCAGCAGCGAAAAGTACCCGCTCGTGGCGCAGGCGTACGACGCCGATCCGGATCGCGCCGTCTTCGCGGATCTGTACGAGGGCGTCGGACGCGACCTGGCGAGGAGCCTTCGCGAAGTTTCCAAGGTCATCTACGGCGTGAGCAACGGTCTCTATCCCGGCACCGTCGCGGCGCGCTTCTTTCAAGTGAACAACAACGGCTACGACACGCACGCGGACCAAGGTGGCGCTGAGCCGACGGGACAACACTTTACCCTGCATGCCGAGGTCGGGGCCGCCCTCAAGATCTTCTACGATGATCTCGACGACATGGGCGTCGCGGACAAGGTCTGTGTGCTGGTGTGGAGCGAGTTCGGCCGCCGGATCCCGCAAAATGACAACGGGACCGATCACGGCTCGCAGGGGCCGATGTTCGTCATCGGTGGTGCGGTGAACGGCGGGTTATACGGCAACCATCCCAACATCAGCCCGCTCGCGCTCGACGGTGAGGGGAACACGGTCTACTCGCAAGATGCCAACGCGTTCCGCTCGACGGATTTTCGCGACGTCTACGGCACCGTCTTCAAGCACTGGCTCAACATGCCGGCGGCAGCGATTACCGGAGTCGGCGGAATACTGCCTCCCGATGGCGGCGATCCAGCGTCCTATTGGACCGCGCCCGATCTCGACCTCGCCTTCCTCCCGTAGCTGCCACGGGGTGGTTCTTTGCCATCCCGCCGCCTTTTGTCCGAATCCGATGTTCAGCCGCGTGCACCGTCTTCCAGCTTTCGGCGCTTTCGCGGTAGCCATCCTCGACGGCGATCAGCTCCTTCGTGCCGTCGGCCCGCGCGCCGATCATCACGAGCGTGCAGAGGCGGTCGTCTTCCAGGCGGACGTTGAAGTGGACGCCATCGACCCAGACGTACACGTAGTCGCAGTCGGCGAGGCTCCGCTGCTGGAAGGCGCGGTACTCCGTCTCCCATTCGTTGGTGAGCCGCGCGATGTTCGTGGCGGACAACCCGGCGGCATCGTCCCCGAGCAGCGCCGCGAGCGCCTCGCGGAAGTCGCCCGTGGAGAGGCCGCGCAAGTAGAGCACCGCCAACACCTCGGCGACCTTCGGGGAACGGCGCATGTACGGCGGCAGGATGCGGCTCGTGAAGCGGCGCCGTTCACCATGGTAATCGGTCCGCCGGTCGTTCACACGGGGCGCGCTCACGGGGATCGTCCCAGCTCCGAGCGTGATCTTTCGGGTACGACCCTTGCCGTTCCGGACCACCAAGGCGTGGCCCTCGTCGTCGCGTTCGTCGCGGTGCGCGTCCAGATAGGCGGCGACCTCGGTCTCCAGCGCCGCCACGAGCATCCGCCGGGCTCCCTCGCGGGCAATCTCGTCGAGCAGGGATCGCCCGTCCACCTCGTCATGCGCCGACTCGCTTCCCGCGACCCTCAGCATGGATGCCGCCTCCTTCCCGCCGCGTGCGAGAGAGCGGCGGCCGGTCAGGTGGGAAGATCCGCCGCCGGGGTCAAGGGCTCCACGATCCACAACTTCCGGGCATATCTCACTTGAAAGTCTCTGCCTTACTATGATTGTTTTTGGGTAAGGAGCTAGGCGCGCATGATCGTGAAGATCACCAGCAAGCGGCAAGTCACCTTTCCGGCCCGCGTCCTGAAGGCGTTGGGGGTCGGCCCCGGCGACCGTTTGGAGCTCGAAGAGGCGGCTCAGGGCTTCGTGCTGCGAGCACGCCGTATCGACCCGTCGCGGTTGGCGCCGCTCCGTTCGAAGCTGCGCACCCGAAGGCCCCCATTCGATCTGAAGACGTTCCGCGAGGAGAAGCGTGACCCCGCACTTCGGGATTGATACCTCGATTCTCGTGCGGTTGCTGACGGGTGATCCACCGAAGGCCTTCGAGCGCTGTGTTCGGGTGCTCATGCGGCTCATCGAGCAAGAGGAAGCAGAGATCGTTGCTTCGAATCAGGTCATCGGAGAGGCGTACGTCGCACTCCAGCATCACTACGGAGTCTCGAAGGGCGATGCGCGGCTCGCACTAGAGACCGTCCTACGCAGCGGTATGGTCGCGCCGTTGAACGGTGCCGAAGTGTTCGCCGCCCTCAGAACGCAGGGCGGCTGCGGCCTCGTCGATCGTCTGATCGCCGACGACTATCAGCGTCGAGACGTCGAGACGCTGACGGTCGATGCTCGGATGGCTCGCTTGCTGCACGCCCGCAGGCTGTAAGCGCGCGGGCGCGCACGCTCGGCACGGAGCGCCGGTCGCTCGCGACGGCGCTCGGCGCGTGCGCCGCACTCGATCCTCCGGCCGTCCGCATCCGGTAGCGTCCAACCGGCGGCCTGGCCGCGGCTGCCCCCCTCGTGCTACAGCCGCGCCCGGGGGGTGGTGCATGGCGCAGGTTCCGGCGACCGTCGCGGGCGGAGCGAACGTCACGCGGCTGATCTGGCTCGGGGTGGTCGTGGCGGCCTTCGGGGTCGCCTACAGCTCGTGCACGACCTACGTCGCGCCGAACGAGGTCGGCATCCTCGAGAGCCGGCTCGTCGGGCCGACGGGCATTCGCGAGAAGATGTACCCGGGCGGACGGCTCTATTTCCTGATGATCGGGCAGACGATGCACCGCTTCCCGACCGATCTGCAGGTGCTCGAGCTCACGAGCTACCGTGACGAGTCGAACGCGCGCAACGCGCGGGTCGAGGCGCCGGTCGAGGTCAACACGTCCGACGGCTCGAAGGTCGTCCTCGACGTGACCGTGCTCTACCGCATCGAGGACCCGTTCTCGGTGATGCAGCAAGCGGGGCCGGGCCGCCTCTTCGAGTCGACGGCCGTCATCCCGAAGACGATCGCCGCCCTCAAGAAGAACCTCGGCGAGATGGTGGCGGAGGATTTCTACAACGTGAAGGTGCGCTCGCAGCGGGCCGAGAAGGCGCTCGCGCAGGTGCACATGGAGCTCAAGGAGAAGGGCATCGCCGTCGACCATGTGCTTCTGCGCCAGTACTACTACAACCACGACTACCAGCAGCAGATCGAGGAGAAGAAGGTCCAGGACCAGCTGAAGTTCACGCGCGCGTCCGAGGCCGAAGCGGCAAAGGAGCTCGCGAAGAAGCAGGAGATCGAAGCGACCGGCCGCGCCAAGGTCGAGGTCGAGACCCAGCGCGGCAACGCCGAGGTGACCAAGATCCAGGCCGAGGCCGACGCCTATCGGCGCAAGCGGGTCGCCGACGCCGACCTCCTGGTGCAGCTCGCCAACGCGCAGGGCGCGGAGCTCGAGAACCGCGCCTATCAGGGCGGCGGCTCCGAGAACCTGGTCGGCATGAAGATGGCGGAGGTGCTGGAGGGCGTCGAGACGGTGCTGGTGCCGTCGGGAGGGAAGGGCGGCATGAACCCGCTCGATCTGAACCAGGCGCTCCGGCTCTTCGACGTCGCGCCGGAGGCCGGCGCGCAGGGGGTGAAGCCGTGAGCGGCCGCACGCACGGTACGGACGCGGGCGTCGCGCGCGCTCCGGCCACGTGCCGGCGGCAGGGCGCTTCCCCCCGGGCGCGGGCGCTGGCGCTCGGCGTGGTCGCGCTCGTCGCGAGCGGCTGCTACCGCTCGACGGGCTCGACCGAGGTCGGCATCAAGATCGGCAAGCTCTTCGGCGCCGACGAGGTCGTGGCGCCGGGCCGTACGGTGATCGTCATCCCGGTCGTCCACGACTGGTACGTCTTCGACACCAAGACGCAGACGGTCCAGATGAAGGAGCAGGGCAAGGGCAGCGGGGAAGACGACGCCCTCGACTTCAAGACCCGCGACGGCAACGACGTGAGCGTCGACGTGACGGTGCTCTATCACGTCGATCCGGTGAAGGCGCCGCACGTCCTGCGGCACGTCGCCTATGACGTCGACGAGGTGCGGACCGTGCTCGTGCGCCCGCTCGCGCGCTCGATCCCGCGCGACTCGCTGAACGAGCTCTCGTCCGAGGAGTTCTACGATTCCGACCTCCGCGCCGCGAAAGAAGAACAAGCCCTCGC
Organism: Deltaproteobacteria bacterium; assembly: GCA_020848745.1. NCBI lineage: Bacteria > Pseudomonadati > Myxococcota > Myxococcia > Deltaproteobacteria bacterium. The sequence continues at coordinate 20,690 of JADLHM010000056.1, forward strand.
CAATCTCAGGCGCGCGCTCGAGCCGTACGGGCTCATCTGCGAGCGGGTGGTCCTCGGCAACTATCGCTTCCACAAGAACTACCAGGCGGCCATCGACCAGAAGAAGGTCGCCGACCAGACCGTCAACAAGAACCGCTCCGCCGCCGAAGCGGCGGTGAAGGAGTGGGAGCGCGAGCTCGAGACGACCAAAGGGCTGGTGGGGCAGCTGCTCGCGACCGAGCGCGGCAAGGCACAGCAAGTGACGTTGCAGACCGATGCCTACTACGAGGCGAAGAAGCTCGAGGCCGAGGCCATCGTCGCCGAGAAGGCCGCGAAAGCACAGGGCATCACCAAGATGAAGGAGGCGATGGCCGGGGCCGGCGGCCGGACGATGGTGAAGCTCCGCATCGCCGACGCGCTCAAGGGGAAGCGCATCGTCCAGTTCCCGACCTCGGACTCGGCGATCAACCTCCAGCAGACCGACGTGAACCGTTTCCTCGAATCGGCGGGGATGCGTCCGGGGCAGTAGGGCACGTCGGCGAGGACGGGGCGCGCATCGGCGGGCCGCGGCCGCCGCCGCGTGAAAGTTCCGTGACGCGGCGCATTCCGGCTTCACGGCCCACCGGCGTTCCTGTAGGCATCTGGAGCCATGGACGCCGTCGACCGCCTCTGTCTCGGACGCATGCAGAACCCCGTCCGCGGCTTTCTGCACGGGTCGGCGGCGATGCTTTCGATGGCCGGTGGCGCGGTCCTGTGGCGCGCCTCCGAGGGCGACGTCGCGATGCGGCTGGCGCTCCTCGTCTTCGCGGCGAGCCTCGTCGGGCTCTACACCGTGAGCAGCCTCTACCATTCGTTTCCGTGGCGGGCGGAGTGGAAGCGGCGCATGCAGCGGCTCGACCATTCGATGATCTACGTGCTCGTCGCCGGCACCTACACGCCGATCGCGCTCGCCATCCTCGACGGGTGGCTGCTCGCGGCGGCGCTCGCGGCGACCTGGGGCATCACGATCGTCGGCGTTGCGCAGAAGGTCTTCTGGCCGCAGGTGCCGCACGGTGTGTCGATTACGCTGCAGATCGTCCAGGGCTGGCTCGCGCTCCCCTTCATCGGCGAGGTCGCCCGGACGCTGCCGCCGGGCGCCCTCTGGCTCGTGGTGCTCGGCGGCCTCTCGTACACCGTGGGCGCGGTTTTCTTCGTGACGCGCCGGCCGCGCCTCTGGCCGCACGTGTTCTCGTACCACGAGGTCTTCCACGTCTGCGTCGTCGCCGGGAGCGCGCTCCACTACGCGGCGATCCTCGGCTACGTGGCGCGCTTTCCGGGCGCGTGAGCCGTCGTCGGCGCGGACGTGCGGCGGCGGTGCCGGGTGCGAGTAGCGGCTGACCGGAAGGTGCTGGCCGTGCTAGACCTCCGGCCGTGAAGCCCGCCCGCAAGCCGGCCCGCTACGACGACCTCCTCGACGTTCCCGACACCAAGGTCGGGGAGATCATCGACGGCGAGCTGATCGTGTCGCCGCGGCCGGCGTCGCCTCACGCGCGCGCGGCGTCCGTGATGGGCGGGGACCTGAGCGGGGCGTTCGACCGGCCCCCGGGCGATCGGGGAAATCCGGGGGGATGGTGGCTCCTGGACGAGCCGGAGCTGCATTTCGGAGACGACGTGCTCGTGCCCGACCAGGCGGGCTGGCGCCGCGAGCGCATGCCGAAGCTGCCGAACGTCGCGGCCTTCACCGAGGCTCCCGACTGGGTCTGCGAAGTGATTTCGCCGAGCACGGGCAGGATCGACCGTGGCCACAAGATGCGCGTCTACGCGCGCGAGGGCGTCGGGCACCTCTGGCTCGTCGATCCCTTGCTCCGCTCGATCGAGGTCTATCGCCTGCGCGACGGCGGGTGGGTGATCGCCACCGTCCACGCGGGTGACGCGCCGGCGCGCCTCGCGCCCTTCGACGCGATCGAGCTCGACGTCTCCCGCTGGTGGCTCGAGACCGCGTGAGCACGGCTCGAGCCCTTTTCCTCGCCGCCGCCCTTTCGTGCGTGAGCGGAGCGGCGGCCGCCTTCCGGTGCGCCGGCGGCGTCGCGTGGGCCGAGCCGCGCGCCTACGGCTCGCTCAGCCGCGACGAGCAGGCGCTCTGCGACCAGTACGCGATCCAGGCGGAGCGCATCGCGCGCGGTCGCGAGGCCGGGTTCTCGGTGTACTCGCCGTTGAACGCGCTCCGCGACGCGTGCGGCGAGCACCCCTCGGACGAGAAGGTCTGCAAGGGATTCCCGCCGCTCGCGCGCACGATCCATCGCGAGAAATGGACCGCCGCCGAGGCCGGAGCGAAGGTCCGCGGCGACTGCCTGCGCTGGATCTATCCCTGAGTTGCCTCGTCGGCGGGTCTCTTGTTAGATCGCGCGAGCCGTGTACTTCCACTTCGCGAACGTCCTCGTCTTCCTCGCGCTCGGCTTCGTCCTCGCGGCGATGATGCTCGGACTCGGGTGGCTCGTACGCCCGCAGAACCCCGGAGCGGCGAAGCTCTCGAGCTACGAGTGCGGCGAGCCGGCGACCGGTAGCGCCTGGATCAACTTCAACATCCGCTTCTATCTCGTGGCGCTCGTGTTCGTGGTCTTCGACGTGGAGCTGGCGTTCATGTACCCCGTCATGGCCGTCTTCAAGCGCTGGGTCGCCGACGGGCGCGGTCTCGCGGCGCTCGGCGAGATTCTCCTCTTCGTCGGGGTCCTCGCGGTCGGTCTCGTCTACGTCTGGGCCAAGCGCGACCTCGAGTGGGTGAAGGGGTCGCCCGCCGAGCCGGGCTCCGGCACGGACTTCCGGCGCGCGGCTTGAGCAGGTAAGGATCGACCGATGTCGCTGATGAACACGATGCCCGAGTTCATGGTCACGACGCAGGTCGACGCCATGCTCAACTGGACCCGGAAATCGTCGCTCTGGTACATGCTCTTCGGGCTCGCCTGTTGCGCGATCGAGCTGATGCAGACGGGTGGCCCGCGCGCCGACCTCGACCGCTTCGGCGCCGTGCCGCGCGCGACCCCGCGGCAATCGGATCTCATGATCATCGCCGGCACGCTCACCTTGAAGATGGCGCTCCGCACGAAGCTCCTCTACGACCAGATGCCCGATCCGAAGTACGTCATCTCGATGGGCAGCTGCTCGAATTGCGGCGGCCTCTTCCAGCTCGCGTACTCCGTGTGCGACGGCGTGGACAAGGTGTTGCCGGTCGATGTCTACGTGCCGGGCTGCCCGCCGCGCCCCGAGGCTCTCACGCAGGGCATCCTGCTCCTGCAGGAGAAGATGATGGGCGAGAAGTGGCTCGTCCGCGGCGAAGCCCTCGGGACCCGGGCCTGAATCCGAGCGTCGTGGACGCGACCGCGATACACGAGGCGCTCGTCGCCTGCTTTCCGGGCGCCATCGGGGGGCTCGAGACGGCCGGCGACCCCGCGGTGCGGGTGCGACCGGCCGACGTCCTCGCCGTTGCGACCCACCTCAAGGCCGATCCGGCCCTCGCGTTCGACTGCCTCTCGAACCAGAGCGGCGTCGATCAGCCCAAGCGCGACCAGATCGAGATCGTGTACCACCTCTTTTCGTACGCGCACGGCCACGCGCTCGCGATGAAAGTCGGGGTGCCGCGCGACAACCCGCGGCTCGCCACGGTCTCGACGGTCTGGCGCGCGGCGATCTGGCAGGAGCGCGAGATCTTCGACCTCCTCGGCGTCGACTTCCTCGGCCATCCCGACCTCCGCCGCATCCTGCTGCCGGAGGACTGGGTGGGCCACCCGCTCCGCAAGGACTACGTCGAGCCGACCGAGTACCACGGCATCAGCACCAAGCGGGAGAGCCTCCTGTGAGCACCGGGATCGGCGGCGTCGAGGTCGACGTCGAGCGTGAGGGCGTCGCGACCGAGGAGATGACGCTCAACATGGGGCCGCAGCACCCGAGCACGCACGGCGTGCTGCGCTTCGTGGTGAAGGCCGACGGCGAGGTGATGCGGCAGGCGATCCCCGACGTCGGGTACCTGCACCGCTCGATCGAGAAGATCGCGGAGAAAGTCGGCTACCACGGCTTCATGCCGTACACCGATCGCGTCGACTACGTCGCCGCCATGGCGTGCAACCAGGGCTGGGCGATGGTGTGCGAGAAGCTCGCCGGCATCGAGGTGCCGAAGCGCGGCGAGTACTGCCGCGTGATTGCGGTCGAGCTGAACCGCATCGCGAGCCACCTCGTCGCGGTCGGCACGATGGGCATGGACATCGGCGCCTTCACGCCGTTCACTCACGCGCTCCGCGAGCGCGAGCACATCAACAACCTGCTCGAAGAGCTGTGCGGCGCGCGCCTCACGTTCACCTACATGCGGATCGGCGGCGTCGCCTACGATTTGCCGCCGGGCTGGGCCGCGAAGCTCACGCGCTTCCTCGACCGCTTCGAGCCGCTGATCGAGGAGTACAACGACCTCATCTCCTTCAACAAGATCTACGTCGAGCGGCTCGTGCACGTGGCGGTGATCTCGCGCGAGGATGCGATCGACTACAACCTCACGGGTCCGAACCTGCGCGGGTCGGGCGTGCGCTTCGACGTCCGGAAGGATCTGCCGTACGCGATCTACCCGGAGCTCGACTTCGACGTGCCGGTCGGCACCGGTGAGCGCGGCACGCTCGGCGACTGCTTCGACCGTTACATGGTCCGCATCCGCGAGATGCAGGAGGCGTGTCGCATGCTGCGCCAGTGCCTCGACCGGATGCCCGAGGGGCCCGTGCTCGGGAAGGTGCCGCGCAAGTTCAAGCCGCCCGCGGGCGATGCGTACGTGCGCGTCGAGGGCGCGCGCGGCGACATGGGCTGGTACTGCGTGAGCGACGGCACCGACTACCCGTACCGATTGAAGATCCGGACGGGCTCGTTCTCGGCGATGGCGATCGTCGACCACGTGAGTCGGGGCCTCATGATCGCCGACCTGGTCGCGGTGATCGCGAGCTTCGACGTGGTGGCGCCGGAGGTGGACCGCTAGGGCCGTCTCGGGTGCGCGCAGCGTGCCCTCCTACGAGACGCCCTCCCCGTCGTCGACGTCGGGCTCGGCGGCGGTGCTCATTTATTTGGTTGATGGCATTGCGATCAGACGCTCGGATCGAGCACCCGAAGGTCCGTGAAGTAGTCGCGGTAGAAGCCGCGGTCGCGGGTGAGGAGAGCGTCGCATTGGAGGATCGCATGGGCTCCGACGAGAAAGTCGGGCACGACGCGGAGACGGTCGGCACGGTTCCGGCCGCGCTGCATCTGCCAGAGCGTTCCTGCGAGGGTGGCGCTCGCAGGCGAGACGGGATCGAACTGGACCCCGAGCGTGGTGAGCGCGTCGGCGAACGACCGGTCGTCGCCAAAGGCGGCGCGGACTTCGCTCCACACGATGTCGCACGCGACGAGAGCGCCGCGCCGATAGACGTCGCGGAGCGCTTCGCGTGACCGTTCGCCGAACACGGGATCGGCGGCGAGGACGTCGAGGAGAACCGAGGTGTCGATGGCGGTCTTCATCGTCGCCGCGCTCGACGCTTCGCAATGCGCGCCGGCCGCGGCCCCCGCAGCTCGTCGACCAGCGCGTCGACGCTCTTGGGAAGGGTGAGCGTCCCGAAGACGCGATCGACGGGTTCCCGCGTCTGGCGGTCCTTCCGCAGCACCACTTCACCTTCGCGGACCAGGAATTCGACGGCGGTGCCGGACACGAGGCCGAACCGCTCGCGGATCTCGGCGGGCACGGTGACCTGTCCTTTGGGGGATATCCTACTCCGCATGGTAAACCGCTTTACGTATTACCGATTGAGTAGTCAATCGCAGGTTCCGGGCCCTGCGCGCGGTTGACGCACGCGGTCGCGCGGCTATGCTCCGCGCCCGATGCGGGATCTCGTGCTGCGCCTCACCGACGTCGCGGGGCCGCTCCGCTTCGCGCCCTACGAGCTGGTGGCGCTGGTCGCCATGCTGCTCTTCGGCGCGGTCGTGGTGTTCGGGTTCGTGCTGCCGGTCGCCGGCATCACGAGCTGGCTCGAGCGCCGGGTGTGGGCGCGCATCCAGTCGCGCGTCGGGCCGAACCGCGTCGGACCGCAGGGTTTCCTCCAGTGGCTCGCCGACGGCCTCAAGAACCTCCTGAAGGAAGACATCATCCCGAGCGCGGCCGATCCGTGGCTCTTCGCGGTCGCGCCGTATCTCGTGGTGATCGGCTTCGTCGCGACCTTCGCGGTCGTGCCGTTCGGCGACGTGCTCGTGATCGCCGACCTGAACATCGGCATCCTCTACATCACCGCCGTGACGGGTCTCGTCGTGGTCGGCGTGCTCATGGCCGGCTGGGCGTCCAACAACAAATGGTCGCTCCTCGGCGGCATCCGCTCCGCGGCGCAGATCGTGAGCTACGAGATCCCGTCCGGCCTCTCGATCTTTCCGGTCGTGCTGCTCACGGGGACGCTCAGCATGCAGGAGATCATCCGCGCGCAGGGCTGGGCGCCGTGGCAGTGGTTCCTGTTCGCGAATCCGTTCACCTTCGTTGCCTTCTTTCTCTTCTTCGTGGCGGCGCTGGCGGAGGGGAACCGCACGCCCTTCGACCTCCCGGAGGCCGAGTCCGAGCTCGTCGCCGGCTTCTGCACCGAGTACAGCGGCATGCGGTATCTGCTCTTCTTCCTCGCCGAGTGGGGGAACCTCTACGTGATTGGCGCCATCGTCGCGACGCTCTTCCTCGGGGGCTGGCAGGTGCCGCCGGTGACGGAGCACCCGGTCGCGCTCGCGCTGCTGCAGCTCGCGACGTTCTTCGCCAAGGCCTACTTCTTCGTCTTCGTCGCCATGTGGGTGCGCGCGACGCTGCCGCGCGTCCGCGTCGATCAACTCATGGTCATCTGCTGGAAGTACATGGTGCCGATCGCGCTCGTGAACGTCGTCGGAACGGCGATCTGGATGGTGGTCGTGCCCGCGAGCCTCGGCCGGGTGGTGGCGATCGCCATGACGGTCGGGGGTGCGGGGCTGGTCGTCCTCTTCGTGCGCCGCGTGCGGTTCCACCTCCGACGCGCGCGTCTCGAGCCGGCGGACTACTATTACAGCCCGTTCATCTAGCCCGCATTTCTCACCAGGTCCCTGCTGCGAGCGTCAATCGCACGCCACCTCGGACCGTACTCGCGCCTCGCTCCTCAACGGACTGTCCAGTCCGCCTGCGTCGCTCGGCGCTCCGTTCGGCCCGATCTGGCGCACGCTTGACGCTCTCGCGACGTGGACCCGGTGAGAAATGCGGGCTAGAGCAGGTTGCTGAAGGGCGATCTGCTTCGTTGCCTCGCATCTCATCCTTTGTGAGCAACCTGCCAGGGGTGCCTCGTGCGCATGGTGGGGCGTCGTTTCGCTCGCCCCATCATTTCAGACCGAGCGGGTCAGGTCCTCCGCGCGCCGTGGCGATCGTCGTACCGTCGCGGATGCCCGGCCGGCGCCGCCGGTCGCCGCACCGAGCCGGTCAGTACGGCTCGTGCAGCTTCACCGGCGGTTCGTGCGCGGCGCGCATACGGAGGTTCAGCATCTCGACGAACACCGAGAACGCCATCGCGAAGTAGACGTAGCCCTTCGGGAAGTGCTGGTCGAAGCCCTCCGCGATCAGCGTGACGCCGATGAGCAGCAGGAAGCTCAGCGCCAGCATCTTGATCGTCGGGTGGCGCTCGACGAACGCGCTGATCGAGCCCGCGAACACCATCATGAACGCGACGGCGGAGACGACCGCGGCGATCATGATCGCGATCTCATCGACCATACCGACCGCCGTGATGACCGAATCGAGCGAGAACACGATGTCGAGCAGCATGATCTGCACGAGCGCGCTCCCGTAGGAGGGGTGCGTCGCCTTCCCGGCGTGTCCCGCATCGCCCTCGAGCTTCTGATGGATCTCATGGGTGCTCTTGGCGAGGAGGAAGAGGCCGCCGACGAGCAGGATCAGATCGCGGCCGGAAATGTCGTTCCGGAGCACCGTGAAGAGCGGCGCCGTGAGTCGGATGATCCACGACAGCGACAAGAGCAGCAGGATGCGCGTGATCATCGCGAGCGAGAGGCCGATGAGCCGCGCGCTCCGTTGCTGCGCCGGCGGCAGCTTTCCGGCCAGGATGGAGATGAAGATGATGTTGTCGATGCCGAGGACGATCTCGAGCGACGTCAACGTGACGAAGGCGATCCAGCTCTCGGGGCTCGCGAGGAAGTCGAGGGTCATGGGGCAGGCTCTCTACGCGCCGTCCCTGCCGCGGGCAAACGGGGGCGGGCGCGGGCGTCGTCAGTTGCCGTACTTCACGCCGCAGCCATACGGCGCGGTCGACGCGGTCGAGACGGGCTTGCCGGCGCTCGCCTCCTCGTGGGCCGCGCGCACGTAGTTCTTGGCGGTGGCCGCGTCGGCGGCATCGGCCGACGGGTTGTCGTCGATCGCGCCCGCGTAGACGAGCACGCCCTTGTCGTCGATCACGAACATGTGCGGCGTCGTCTTGGCGCCGTACGCGCGTCCGACGATGCCTTCGGGGTCGAAGAGGACCGTCGTCGGCGCGGCGTGCTTGGCGGCGAGGTACTGCTTTTCCTCGGCCGCCGTCACGTAGCCCTGCTTGCCGGGCGCCGACGAGATGATCGAGAGCCATACGGCGCCCTTGCCGGTCAGCTCCTTCTGGAGGCGCTGCATGTTGCCGCTGTCGTAGTGCTTCTTCACGAAGGGGCAGCCCCGGTTGTGCCACTCGAGGACGACGTACCTGCCTTTGAACTCCGAGAGGGTGCGCGTCTTGCCGTCGAGGTCGGTCGCGCTGAAGGCCGGTGCGGGCTCGCCGACCTTCGGGGCCCCGGCGCCGGCGGCGCCGGCCCCGGCCAGCCACATGGCCGCCGCGAGCGCCGCGACCAGCGGGGTCCGCTTCCGGACGGACGTCTTCATGTGCTCCTCCTCGGCGGCATCGGTTCGAGCTTTTCGAGCTCGGCGATGACGATCGTGGGTGTCAAGATCTGCGGCAGGATGCGCGGCGGATCGCTTTCGCGGCCGCTGTACAGGACGTAGAGCGGGACGCCGTCGCGCCCGAACTCCTGGAGCGCGCGGGTGATCGCGGCGTCGGGGCGCGTCCAGTCGGCGCGGACGGCGACCACGCCGAGTTGCTTCATCTTGGCGATCACCTCGGCGGTCTCGAGCGCGACCTTCTTGTTCACCTGACAGGTGACGCACCAGGCGGCGGTGAAGTCGACGAAGACCGGACGGCCCTGGGCGCGGAGCTCGGCGATGCGCGCGGTCGAGAAGGGCTCCCACGCGAAGTCGGCGGCGCCGGGCGTCGCCGGCGCCGGCGCGTCGAGCGTCCGGATCGTGACGGCGAGCGCCAGCGCGCTCACGACGGCGGCGGCGGCGATCAGGCGTCCGCCGGCACCGCGCCAGTGCGCGCTGACCCAGGCCGCGAAGCCGACCAGCACGAGCCCCATCAGGATCGCGCCGACCGCGGGCGGTCCCGCCTGGAAGCTCGCCACCCACACGAGCCACACGACGGTCGCGAGCAGCGGAAAGGCGAGGAGCTGCTTCAGCGTCTGCATCCACGCGCCCGGGCGTGGCAGGCGCGACGCGAGGGCGGGGACCCAGGTCACGAGCACGTAGGGGAAGGCGAGGCCGAGCCCGAGGCTCGTGAAGACCGCGAACGCGACCACGGCGGGCTGGCCGAGCGCGTAGCCGACCGCGGTGCCCATGAAGGGCGCCGTGCACGGAGTCGCGACGACGGTTGCGAGCACGCCCGTGAAGAACGCGGCGCGATCCCCCCCGCCGGCGGTCAGGTGCTGGCCGACGCCCATGATCGAGCCGCCGACCGAGACCACGTCGAGCAGCACGAGCGCCATCCAGAAGAAGAGCATCGCGAGCGCCGCGATGACGGCCGGATGCTGGAGCTGGAAGCCCCAGCCGAGCTCGGCGCCGCCGGCGCGCGCCGCGATGAGAACGCCCGCGAGCAGCCAGAACGACGCGACGATGCCCGCCAGGTAGACGATGCCGTGCCGGCGGACGCGCCGGCGCTCCTCGCCGCCGAGCCCGACGAGCGCCAGGGCCTTGATCGCCAGCACCGGGAACACGCACGGCATGAGGTTCAGGAGGAGGCCGCCCGCGAAGGCGAGCGCGAGCGGCGTCGCCGAGAGCGGCGCGATCGGCGGCCCGACGGGGGCGTCGATGCCGTACGCGCGGTCGCCGACGCGGAGCACGCCGGTGAGCCTCGTCGGCGCGGCGGCGCGCGGGGTGAGGGCGAGCGCGAAGCCGTCGGCGCGCTGCGTGAACGGCTGCGGCGCCGACGCGTCGAGGGCGCCGCGCTCGGCCGCGAAGAAGAAGGGGGTCGTCCCGAGCGCGACCGACGCGCCGTCGACTTCGAGCGTAACGTGCTCGCGGTCGATCCTCGCGGCAACGCGCCAGCTCGCGGGCGGCTTTTCCGGAAGCGCGCGCGCCGCGAACAGCCGCGCCATCTCGGGCGCGACCGCCGCGCCCTCGCCGACCGGCAGCGTCAGCGCGAGCGTGGCGCCTCCCGGGATGCACTCGTCGTCGTTGCAGACGAGCCACTTCGCCTGCGCGCGCAGCGGTAGCGGCGCGCCGGCGGCGACGTCGCGCGCGACCGCGACCGGCGCCGCGAGCAGCACCTCGCCCGGGTAGCCGAAGGCCGCCAGCGGACCGACCGGGATGCGCTCGGGCGTCGGCCACTCGAGGGCGCCCGCCGTGAGCCCGGCCGGCAGCATCCACTCGATGCGCGGCGGTTCGCCGGAGTCGCCGGGGTTCCGCCAGTAGACGTGCCAGCCCTTCTCGGGCACGAAGCGCACCCCGAGCCGGAAGGTGCCGCCCGGCGCCGCGGCCGCGACGTCGCTCACGAGCTCGACGTCGAGGTGCTTCGCCGACACCATGACGGCCGTGGCGGGGCGGATCGGCGCGAGAAGGAGGAGGGCCGAAGCCGCCGCCGTCAGCACCCGCCCGCGGGTCGGCGCTCGGCCGTGCGGCGAGCGCTCGTCACGGAGGACGCGACGCATGGCCCTCATCAGTAACGAAACGCCGGCCGTCGTCCAGTCCCCCTCGCCGGGGGGTAGTGGGTCAGTTCGATGGGGGCGACGCGGGACGAAGCCGATCCGTCTTCGTCGCCGGCCCGGCGCGCCCGAACTCGCTCGCTCCGCTCGCTCGAACAGCGGGCGCGCTGATCGGGCCGGCTCCTCGCCGGATACCTCGGCTCTCGTCCCGACGTCGCCCCCATCGAACTGACCCACTACCCCCCGGGGCGCGCTCGTCTCGTGTGCGTCGGCCCGGGGGCGACGATGCGGGGCGAACCATCCGGCGTCGCTATGCCGCCCCGCGATAGAACGCCGACGATTTGTACTGCTGGATCGCGAACCGGGCGACGACGCCGATCGCCGCGCACGCCGGGACGGATGCCAGTATGCCTGCGAAGCCGAAGAGCGCCGCGCCGGCGAAGAACGCGAACAACACCCAGAGCGGGTGGACGCCGATGCGGTCGCCGACCACGCGCGGCGTGACGATGTAGTCGGACACGAGGTTGCCGACGACGAAGATGGCCCCGACCAGCACCACGCGGGTCCAGTCGGGCCAGAACTGGACGAGCGCCATGCCGACCGAAACGCCGAAACCGACCGTCGCGCCCAGATAGGGAACGAACGAGAGCGCGCCGGCGACGATGCCGATCAGCAGGCCGAAGTCGAGCCCGGCCAACGACAGCGCCGCACCGTAGAAGACGGCGAGTCCCGCGGACACGAGCGCCGCTCCGCGGGCAAAGCCGGCGAGCACGCGATCCATCTCCCGCGCCTGGGCGCGGATGGTGTCGGCGTAGTCGCGCGGCAACCAGCCGTCGATGTGCGCGAGGATCCGCGGCCAATCACGCAGCAGGTAGAAGGCGACGAGCGGCGTCACCGCGAGGAGACCGAGCAGATTGACGAGGGCGATGCCGCGCCCGAGGAGTGTCGCCGCCCACATGGCCAGCATCTCCTCCACCCGGTGCTCCGCCTGCACGAGGATGGACGGCACCTCGCCGCGCGGCCCGACGCCGACGACCCGGAGGAAGCGCTCCGCGACGGCCGTGGTGCTCTGGGAGATCGCCGTCAGGATCTCCGGCGCGCGCGCGAGCAGCGCCCTGGCTTGCTCGATCAACACCGGGCCGAAGACCAGCAGCGTCGCGAGCCCGACCGCGAGCGAGACGCCGACCAGCAGCCCCGCGGCCATGCCGCGGGAGAGCCCGCGACGCGCGAACCACACGACCACCGGGTCGACGACGTAAGCGATCGCCATGCCGAGCAGGAACGGCAACAGAATGTCGCCGAAGATCCACAGCAGCGCCGCGAAGCTCGCCAGGATGGCGAACCAGACGGCGACGTCACGGCGGACGGCGGGACGAGCGACGACCATGGGCGAACCGGAGCATACCGCATTGCGGCCGTTTCCTCTGCGCCGCGCAATGGTGCTATGCGCGCCGGCGTGAACACGCTCGGCTTCTTCCACGGCTTCCTGCTCGCCATGACCGCCCTCGCCGTCGTGGTGTTCACCGCGCTGTTCTTCATCGACGCGGGCTACGGGCAATACCTCGATCGCAAGTGGGGGAAAGCGATCGACAATCGCCTCGGCTGGGTGCTGATGGAAGTTCCGGTCGTGATCGTGTTCGCCCTCTACTGGTGGCTGTCCTCCCGGAGGTTCGCGCCGACCCCGCTCGCGTTTTTCGTGCTCTTCAACCTGCACTACCTGCAGCGGACGTTCGTGTTCCCGCTGCTGATTCGCGGCCGTGACACGATGCCGTTGTCGATCATTCTCTTCGGGATGATCTTCAATACCGCCAACGCCTACATGCAGGGAGTCTGGATCTTCTGGCTCGCTCCGGAGGATCGCTACACGGCGGCCTGGCTCGGGACGCCGCAGTTCCTCGCCGGGCTCGCGATCTTCCTCGCCGGGTTCGCGATCAATCTCCACTCCGACCACGTCATCCGGACGCTGCGCGCGCCCGGCGACACGACCTTCCACATCCCGCGCGGCGGCCTCTTCGAGTACGTGACCGCGGCCAACTATTTCGGCGAGCTCGTCGAGTGGGTCGGGTGGGCGGTGATGACGCTCTCCTGGTCCGGCCTGGTGTTCGCGCTCTGGACCTTCGCGAACCTGGGTCCGCGCGCGCACCGCCATCACGTGTGGTATCGCGCGACGTTCGGCGACGCCTACCCGCCGGCGCGCCGGCGCATGATCCCGTTCGTGTACTGAAGCGGCCGCCGAGGGCGGCGACGGCCGGCATCGCCGCCGCTGGTTGCCCGGGCTCGGGTCTCGGGTTAGCTAGGTTCTTCCGGTGAGCGGCTACTTCGCGAACATTCGAGAGACCGTCACCTCGATCTTCGAGGGCATGGCGGTGACGTTCTCGCACTTCGTGCGCCGGCCTTTCACCGTGCAGTATCCGGACCGGGTGCCGATCCGGGTGCAGGACACGCTGCCGTTCCGCTACCGCGGCATCCTCGCGGTCGACCTCGAGATCTGCACCGGGTGTCTGGCGTGCGAACGCGCCTGTCCGATCGACTGCATCGTGATCGACGCGCCGAAGGACAAAGAGACGCGGCAGATGATCCTGAAGCGTTTCGACATCGACATCGCGAAGTGCATGTACTGCGGTCTCTGCAGCGAGGTCTGCCCGACGGGGTCGATCCATCACACGTCGGAGTTCGAGGGCGCCGACTACACGTTGAAGAGCATGCTGCGGCGCTACGTGCCGGAGCCGGTGGCGGCCTACAAGCCGAAGAAGGGTCCCGAGACCGATCCCATCCTCGGCCCGATCCTCGAGCGCGGCATGACCTACGTCGAGGATTTCGCGCCGCCGACCGCGGCCCCGGCGCCCGCGAGCGCCGCCGCGACGTCGGCCGCGGCGGAAGCGAAGCCAACCGCGCCGGCCGCGCCCGCGACCGACGACTAGCCGCTCCGGAACGCGACGTCGGCGATACGCATGGCTCTCCGCGCGCTGCTCGTCGCCAATCGGGGAGAGATCGCGATCCGCGTGCTGCGCGCGGCGGCGGACCTCGGGCTCCGTACGGTCGCGGTGCACGGCGAGGACGACGCCGCGTCGCTGCACGCGCGCATGGCGGACGAGGCGCGCCCGCTGCCGGGCGCGGGGCCGGCGGCGTATCTCGACGTCGAGGCGGTCGTCGCGGCGGCGCGGACGACCGGGTGCGACGCCGTCCACCCGGGCTACGGGTTCCTCGCCGAGCGCGCCGACTTCGCGACGCGCGCGGCCGAGGCGGGTCTCGTCTTCGTGGGGCCGTCTCCCGAGACCCTCGCGATCTTCGGCGACAAGGCGCGGGCGCGGGCGCTCGCCGCCGCGCACGACGTGCCGCTCCTCGCCGGCACGAGCGGGCCGACCTCGCGCGGCGAGGCGGCGGCGTTCCTCGCCGCCGCCGGCGGCGCGCCGATCGCGCTGAAGGCGATCGCGGGCGGCGGTGGCCGGGGGATGCGCATCGTGCGCGACGCGGCGGCGCTCGCCGAGGCGTGGGAGCGCTGCCGCTCCGAGGCGACCGCCGCCTTCGGGAACGGCGACCTCTACGCCGAGCGCTGGCTCGCGCGAGCCCGCCACATCGAGGTGCAGGTCGTCGGCGACGGCAGCGGCGCGGTCGCGGCGCTCGGGGAGCGCGAGTGCTCGTTGCAGCGCCGTCATCAGAAGCTCGTCGAGATCGCGCCGAGCCCGGGCCTCGCGCCGGCGCTCCGCGCCCGGCTCGTCGCGGCCGCGCTCCGCATGGCGGCGGCGGTGCGCTACGCGAGCCTCGGCACCTTCGAGTTCCTGGTCGATGCCGCAGGCGGCGCCGACACGGCCTTCTACTTCCTCGAGGCGAACCCGCGCCTCCAGGTCGAGCACACCGTGACCGAGGTCGTGACCGGCGTCGACCTGGTCGCGACGCAGCTCCGCCTCGCCGGAGGCGCGACGCTCGCCGACGTCGGGCTCGCGAGCGGCGACGGTCCGGCGCCGCGCGGTCACGCGATCGAGCTCCGCATCAACATGGAGACGATGCGCGCCGACGCGGACGCGGTGCCGGGCGGCGGAACGATCACCGCCTACGAGCCGGCGTCGGGGCCGGGGGTGCGCGTCGACGGCTGCGGCTACGCCGGGTACACGACCAATCCGCGCTTCGACTCGCTGCTCGCGAAGCTCGTCGTGCACGCGCCGACGGGCGGCTTGCCGACGCTCCTCGCGCGCGCGGCGCGCGCGCTCGCCGAGTGCCGCATCGAGGGCGTGCCGACGAACCTCGATTTCCTGCACGCGCTCGTGACGCACCCCGACGTCGTCGCCGACCGGGTCGACACCGGATTCGTCGGCCGCTACGCGCCCGATCTCGTTGCCGCGGCGGCGGCGCGCGTGCGGCGGCGCCCGCAGGCGTCCGGGGCCGAGGCCGCGCCGCTCGCGGGAGCGCGCGTCGACCGGGGCGACCCGCTGGCGGTGCTCGCGCACGGGAAGAGCGGCGGTCGGCGCGCGGGCGCGACGGCCCGGGCCGACGCGGACGCGACGCTCGGCGACGACGCGCTCGCGGTCCGTGCCCACATGCAGGGCACGGTCGTGAGCGTCGACGTGGCGGAGGGCGACACGGTGGCGGCCGGGGACACGCTCCTCGTGATGGAAGCAATGAAGATGGAGCACGTCGTCGCGGCCGAGCGCGCCGGCGTCGTTCGCCGCCTCGCGGTCGCGGCGGGCGACACCGTCTTCGAAGGGCACCTGCTGGTGTTGCTGGCACCCACCGACGCCGGCGGCCGGGCGAGCGAGGCGGGCGACGACCTCGACCTCGAGCACGTGCGTGCCGACCTCGCCGAGGCGTTCGAGCGACACGCGGTCGGACTCGATGCCGCCCGCCCCGAAGCGGTCGCGCGCCGGCGCGCCGCCGGCCAGCGGACGGCGCGCGAGAACGTCGGCGATCTCTGCGACCCGGGGAGCTTCGTCGAGTACGGCGCGCTGGTGATCGCGGCGCAGCGCCAGCGCCGCTCGGTCGAGGATCTGATCGCGAAGACGCCCGCCGACGGGCTGGTCGCCGGGATCGGCACGGTAAACGCCGCGACCGCGCGGGACCGCGCTTCCTGCGTCGTGCTCGCCTACGACTACACCGTGCTCGCCGGGACCCAGGGCGCGCAGAACCACCGCAAGAAGGACCGCATGCTCGAGGTCGCCGCGCGCGAGCGCCTGCCGGTCGTGCTCTTCAGCGAGGGCGGCGGCGGCCGTCCCGGCGACACCGACGCCCTCGGCATCGCCGGCCTCGACGTGCCGACGTTCCAGGCGTTCGCGCGCCTCTCGGGGCTGGTGCCGCTCGTCGGCATCAACTCCGGCTTCTGCTTCGCGGGCAACGCCGCGCTCCTCGGCTGCTGCGACGTCGTGATCGCGACGGCGGGCTCCAACATCGGCATGGGCGGTCCCGCGATGGTCGAGGGCGGCGGGCTCGGCGTTTTCCGGCCCGAGGAGATCGGGCCGATGGCGGTGCAGTCGGGGAACGGCGTCGTCGACGTCGCGGTCGCCGACGAGGCCGAGGCGGTGCGGGTCGCGAAGCGATATCTCGGATTCTTCCAGGGGCCGCTCGCCGAGTGGTCGTCGGCCGATCAGCGCCGTTTGCGCGCGCTCGTCCCGGAGAATCGGCTCCGCGTCTACGACGTGCGGAAGGTCGTGACGACGCTCGCCGACGCGGGCTCGGTCCTCGAGCTGCGGCGCCCGTTCGGTCGCGGCATGGTGACGGCGCTCGCGCGTATCGAAGGCCGTCCGGTCGGGATCGTCGCCAACGATCCGACCCATCTGGCCGGCGCGATCGACGCCGACGGCGCCGACAAGGCTGCGCGCTTCCTCCAGCTCTGCGACGCCTTCGATGTGCCGGTCGTCTTTCTCTGCGACACGCCCGGCATCATGGTCGGGCCGGAGATCGAGAAGCGCGCCCTCGTCCGACATGCCGCGCGCCTCTTCCTCGTCGGCGCGAGCCTGACGACGCCGTTCTGCACGATCGTGCTCCGCAAGGGCTACGGCCTCGGCGCGATGGCGATGGCGGGGGGCAGCTTCAAGGCCGGGCTCTTCACGATGGCATGGCCGACCGGCGAGTTCGGCGGCATGGGGCTCGAGGGGGCGGTGAAGCTCGGGTTCCGCAAGGAGCTCGCCGCGCTCACCGACCCGGCCGAGCGCCGGGCGCTCTACGACGGGATGGTCGAGCGTCTCTACCGCCACGGCAAGGGCGTGAGCGCCGCGTCGCACTTCGAGATCGACGACGTGATCGACCCCGCTGACACCCGCCGCGTGATCGCATCCGCTTTCGCCGCCACCCCCGCCGCGCCTCCGCGCCACGACAAGAAACGCCCCTGCATCGACGCCTGGTGACGCACGCGCCCCGCCACCGACGCTCGCGAGCGAAGCCGAAGCCGAGCGCCCCGGAGCGCCGGATCGGCAACCGGAAGCGCGGTGGCAGCAGGCGGGCGGGTCGGGGGTGCCTCCTACGGTCGCGGGTTCCTGACACCCAGCGCATGAAGCCCGCCGCAGCCACGCCGTGTTTCGGTCAAGCGAGCTGCCGCTCCCCGGAGCCACCCCCGACCCACCCGCCTGCTGCAGCCATCGGGTTCGATGCCGACCGCGTTCGGAGCGCAGCTACCCGCGCAGCGACGTGAGCGGCGCGTCCGCGAGCGCATCCGTCGAGCCGTGTGTGAGCCGAATCGCCGGCGGGTGGGTCCGGGATCGCTCCGGGGAGCGGCACCTCGCGTAGTGCGCAGGACGGAGAGGCTCCGGCGGGCTTTATGCGCTGGGTGTCAGGAACCCAGCGACCGTAGGAGCGATCCCGGACCCACCCGCCGGCGACACCGCACGAAAGACGGTTTGCGGCAGCTGGCCGCGGGGCCGTTTGCGGCCGCCGGACGGTTTTGTTACTCCCTCCCGACCTCTGGCCGGCGACGCGGCAACCAGCCGTCGTCGTTGACGAAACGGTCGCCACTCTCACTCGGGGGAAACCAACGCGTTGTCGTTGTCCGTCGCTCTCTTCTACGCCTTCGCCGCGTTTACCGTGATCTGCGCGGCCGGCGTCGCGTTCTCCCGCAACATCGTCTACTCGGCCTTCGCCCTCCTCGGCACGCTCTTCGGCGTCGCCGCTCTCTACGTCTTCCTGGCGGCGGACTTCGTCGCCGGCGCCCAGTTCCTCATCTACATCGGCGGCGTCCTGGTGCTGATCCTCTTCGCCGTGATGCTGACGCATCGGATCGCCGACGTCGCGGTGTCGAACCGGGCGGCCGGGCGGCCGGCGGCGCTCGTCGCGGTCGGGCTCGCGGCCGCGGTGCTCGGGCGCGCCGTCTTCAAGACGCGCTGGCCGGTCGCGGACGCGCTTGCGGACGCGCCGACGACGCACGCGATCGGCAACGGCTTCCTCGGGCCGTACGTGCTGCCGTTCGAGCTCGCGTCGTTCGTGCTGCTCGCGGTGCTGGTCGGCGCGATCGTGGTGTCGCGCAAAGAGCTGCGGAGCTGAGGGGGCGATGCCGGGGGTTCCGCTGCAGCACGTCCTTCTCGTCGGCCTGGTCCTCTTCGCGCTCGGACTCTACACCGTGCTCACCCGGCGCAACGCGATCGGCATCCTGATGGGCATCGAGCTGCTGCTCAACGCCGCCAACGTCAACTACGTCGCCTTCGCGCGCTACTCGGGTGCGCCCACCGACGGCCAGATCTTCGCGATCTTCGTCATCATGCTCGCGGCGGCGGAGGCGGCGGTCGGCCTCGCGATCGTGCTCGGCATCTACCGCAACTTCGAGAGCATCGACGTCGACGCGACGCGCTTGCTCAGGCACTGATGGATCCGATCGCCGCCACGTCGCTTCGTTGGATCCCGCTGCTGCCGCTCCTGGGCGCGATCGTGAACGGCCTCGCCGGCAAGGCGATCCAGCGCCGGATGGGGAAGGGTGCCGTCGCGGCGATCGCGGTCGCGCCGGTGGTCGCGGCGTTTGCGCTGTCGCTGGCGGTGTTCGTCCGGTTGCTCGGGCTCGAGCCGGAACGCCGCGCGCTGCTCGACGTCGTATGGCGTTGGCTCGCCGTCGGCTCGCTGCGCGTCGACGTCGCGCTCCTCGCCGACCCGCTCTCGACGACGCTGCTCCTGGTCGTGACCGGGATCGGCGGGCTCATCCATCTCTACTCGACCGCCTACATGCGGGACGACGACGCGTACTGGCGCTTCTTCGCGTACCTGAACCTCTTCACCTTCGCGATGCTCGTGCTGGTGCTCGCCGACAACCTGTTGCTGATGTTCGTCGGCTGGGAAGGCGTCGGATTCTGCTCGTGGGCGCTGATCGGCTTCTGGTGGCGCGAGCCGGTGAACACGACCGCCGGCAACAAGGCCTTCATCGTGAACCGCATCGGTGACGCCGCCTTCGTCCTTGGCGTCTTCACGCTCTTCTGGGCGCTCGCCGCGGCGGGGCACGGCACCGTCGTCTTCCGCGAAGTCCAGCAGCACCTGGCGAGCCTCGATGGCCGCATGCTCTGGGGCGCGCCGGTCGCGACGCTCGTCACGCTGCTGCTCTTCGTCGGCGCGACCGGCAAGTCGGCGCAGATTCCCCTGCACGTCTGGCTGCCGGACGCGATGCAGGGCCCGACGCCGGTCTCGGCGTTGATTCACGCCGCGACGATGGTGACGGCGGGCGTGTACATGATCGCGCGGTTGCATTTCTTGTACGCTCTGGCGCCGACCACGCTCGCGGTCGTCGCCGGCATCGGCGCCGCGACCGCGCTCGGCGCCGCGACGATCGGCCTCGTGCAGGACGACATCAAACGCGTGCTCGCGTACTCGACGGTGAGCCAGCTCGGCTACATGTTCCTGGCGCTCGGCGTCGGCGCCTGGACGGCCGGCGTCTTCCATCTCGTCACGCACGCGTTCTTCAAGGCGTGCCTCTTCCTCGGCGCCGGCTCGGTGATCCACGCGCTCCACCACGAGCAGGACATGCGAAAGATGGGGGCGCTCCGGACCACGTTGCCCGTCACGTTCTGGACGTTCCTGATCGCGGCGCTGGCGCTCGCCGGCACGCCGCTCACGGCGGGCTTCTTCTCGAAGGACGAGATCCTCTGGCGGGTCTGGTCGAGCCTGCACGGGAGCGCGCTCCTCTGGACGGTCGGGGTGCTCGGGGCCGGGCTCACCGCCTGCTACGCCTGCCGGCAGGTGGTGCTCGTCTTCTTCGGCGCGTCGCGCGTCGACCACCATCACGCCCCGCACGTGCGCGAGTCGCCGGCCGCCATGACGGGGCCGCTCGCGCTGCTCGCCGCGGGGTCGCTCCTGGTCGGGTTCCTCGGTGTTCCGGAGGGCATGGGCGGAGCGAACCGCTTCGCGGCGTGGCTCGCGCCGGTCTTCGCGGGGGGGCACGTCGAAGGGGCGCATACCGCGCACGCCGCCCACGCCGCGAGCCTCGAGTGGACGCTCATGGCGGTGTCGGTCGCGGCCGCGGCCGGCGGAGCGCTCGTGGCCTATCTGGTCTACCAGCGCCGGTGGGTGTCGGCGGACGCGGTCGCCGCCGTCGCGGGCGGCGCGCCGTACCGGATCGTCCTGCACAAGTACTGGCTCGACGAGATCTATTGGACGGCCTTCGGCCTCGGGGTGCTCCGGCTTGCGCGCCTCGGCGCGTGGTTCGACGCCCGCATCATCGACGGGATCGTCGACGGCAGCGCGACGATCACGCGGGCGATCGCCCGGCTCGAGGGCCGGTTCGACGCGCGGGTCGTCGACGGTCTCGTCAACGGCCTCGCCGAGGCGACCTGGGCGCTCGGCGGGCGCCTCCGGCGTCTGCAGACCGGGAACATCAACGCGTATCTGTACGTCGTCGTCGGCACGATCGCGCTCGTGCTGATCGCGCGTCTGCTCTAGGAGCCTCACGGCATGGATCACGTCCTCACCTGGATGACCTTCCTCCCCCTCCTCGGCGCCGGGGTGGTACTGTGCCTGCCGTCGGGGAGTCCGGGGCTCGTGAAGCGGGCGGCGTTCCTGTTCACGCTGCCGACGTTCGCGCTCGGCGTCTGGCTCTTCGCGGCCTTCGACCGCACGACGACCGCCTATCAGTACGTCGACCGCGTCCCGTGGATCGCCTCCTACGCGATCGACTACTTCGTCGGCGTCGACGGCATCTCGATCACCATGGTGCTGCTGACGGCGCTCCTCTGCCCGCTGTGCGTGCTCGCGAGCTTCGGCATCGACAAGGGCGTGAAGGGATACTTCGCGCTCTTCCTCATGCTCGAGACCGGCATGATGGGCGTCTTCGTCGCCCTCGACTTCTTCCTCTTCTACGTCTTCTGGGAGGTGATGCTGCTGCCGATGTACTTTCTCATCGGCATCTGGGGCGGGCCGCGCCGCGAGTACGCCGCGATCAAGTTCTTCCTCTACACGTTCGCGGGCAGCGTGCTCCTGTTGATCGCGATGCTGGTCCTGTACTTCGGCGCGACGCCGCACACCTTCGCGATTCCGGAGCTCATGCAGCGGAGCGCGGTCTTCGACCCGCGCACCCAGCAGCTCCTCTGGCTCGCGCTGTTCGTCGCGTTCGCGATCAAGATCCCGGCGTTCCCGTTCCACACCTGGCTGCCCGACGCCCACGTCGAGGCGCCGACGGCGATCTCGGTGATCCTCGCCGGCGTGCTCCTCAAGATGGGCACCTACGGTCTTCTGCGAATCAACTACGGCATCCTGCCGGCGGCGACGCTCGACCTCGCGTTCTGGGCACTCGCCGGGCTCGGCACCTTCAACATCGTCTACGGCGCGCTCTGCGCGCTCGCGCAGACGGACCTGAAGAAGCTCGTCGCCTACTCGTCGATCAGCCACATGGGCTACGTGATGCTCGGCATGGCGGCGTTCACGCCCCAGGGCATCAACGGCGCGGTGCTGCAGATGTTCAACCACGGCACCATCACGGCGATGCTCTTCCTCCTGGTCGGGGTGATCTACGACCGGGCGCATCACCGCGAGATCGCCGGCTTCGGCGGCCTCGCGGGCGTGATGCCGGTCTACACGGGCATGACCGCGCTCGCTTTCTTCGCGGCGATGGGGCTGCCCGGGCTCTCGGCGTTCATTTCCGAGGTGCTGGTGCTGCTCGGCGCCTGGCAGCGCCATCCCGGGCTCACGATCGTGGCCGCGAGCGCCATCGTGCTGACCGCGGGATATCTCCTCTGGACGCTGCAACGGGTGTGGCTCGGCCGCCTCGACGAACGGTACGCCGGCTTTCCCGACGTCGACGCGCGCGAGCTCGCGACGCTGGTTCCGCTGGCCGCGATCGTGCTCGTGCTCGGGGTGTACCCCCACGCCGTGCTGGATCTGATCGGCGCGTCGCTCGGGCACCTGAACGAACTCGTCGGGGCGGGCGCGGCGACCGGCGTGGCGCTGCGCTGAGGCGACGGTGGACCTCGGCAACGCCGCGAGCATCGCGTACAGCGCCCCCGAGCTGATCCTGATCGCCGCCGCGATCGGCATCGTCGCGGCCGACCTCGTCGTGCGCGCGAAGGAGCAGCTCGGGGCGGCCGCGCTACTGGCCTGCGCCGCGTCGCTGGTCGCGGCGATCGGCCTCCGGATGCCGTTCAGCGAGCGCTGGCTCGTGCAGGGGCTCCTGCACGGCGGCGAGGGCTGGCTCTGGTCGCGGATGCTGGTCGTCGACGACTTCGCGGTCTTCTTCAAGCTCGTGTTCGCGTTCGCCGCGTTCGTGACGATCTGGATGTCGCTCGGGTCGGCGGAGGTGCAGGACGGCGACGAGGGCGAGTACTACGCGCTTGTCCTCGCTTCGACGGTCGGCCTCTTCTACATGGCGGCGGCCGCGAACCTCTTGACGGCCTACCTCTCGCTCGAGCTCGTGAGCCTGACCTCGTACGTGCTCACCGGCTACCGGCGGCACGACCGCCGCTCGGGCGAGGCGGCGCTCAAGTACCTCATCTACGGCGGCGTCGCGTCGGCCCTCATGATCTACGGCATGAGCTGGCTCTACGGGCTCGCCGGCAGTCTCGAGTACCTGAAGATCCACGACGCGCTCACCCACGGCGCCGCCGACCCGCTGACGGTCTTCGTCGCCGTCGTGCTGGTGCTCGCCGGCTTCGGCTTCAAGATCGCCGCGGTGCCGTTCCACATGTGGGCGCCCGACGTGTACCAGGGGGCGCCGATCCCCGTGACGGCGTTCCTGTCGGTCGGCTCGAAGGCGGCGGGCTTCGCGATCATGATCCGGCTCTTCTACCCGGGGCTTTCGGAGCCGGGCGAGGCCGGCGCGTGGACCGCCCTCGCCGACGTCGATTGGCCGACGCTCATGCTGGTCGTCTGCATGGCGACCATGACGCTCGGGAACCTCGCGGCGCTCGGGCAGCAGAACGTGAAGCGTCTCCTCGCGTATTCGAGCATCGCCCACGCCGGCTACCTGCTCATGGGCTTCGTCGTCCTGAACGACACGGGGCTCCGCGCGATGCTCTTCTACCTCGTGACGTACTATCTGATGAACCTCGGCGCGTTCGTGGTGGTGATGGTGGTCGCCAACGCGACCGGGCGCGAGGACGTCGACGGCTATCGCGGGCTCGCCTGGCGCGGCGGCGCGGTGCCCGCGGTGGCGATGGCGATCTTCCTTTTCTCGCTCGCCGGGATCCCGCCGCTCGCGGGCTTCGTCGGCAAGTTCTACCTCTTCGCGGCGGTCGTGGAACAGCGCCTCTATCTCCTGGCGCTGGTCGGCTTCGCGAACACCCTCGTCGCGCTCTACTACTACGTGCGCATCGTGCGCACGATGTTCCTCGACCAGCCGCGCGGCGACGAGGGCGTCGTCGCGCTCGGCGCGCACGACGCGTTCCTCCTCTGCTTCCTGGTGATCCCGACGATCGCGCTCGGCATCTACTGGGCGCCGGCGATCGCCCTCGCCGAGCGCTCCGTCCGCTTCTTCCTCGGCTGACCGCCGCCATCGGCGCGGGGGCGCCGGCGCTACTGCTCGCCCCACCAGCGCCGCGCGTCGAGCGCGAGCGCGGCGCGTGTCTCGGGATGGCTGCTCGGAGGGCGCGGGGCGCACACGCCATGGCGTCGCCCCGTGCGCCTTCCGGCGGCGGCGACGCACGCACCCTGGATTGTCGCTCTCGCCGCGGCCGTGCTATGGCTCCGCCGCTCCCTCCAAGCCATGTCTCGACGTCCCCTCGTCATCGTGGTCGTGTCGCTCGCGGTCGCTGGCGCGCTCTTCGTGCTCCTCGGACGCCGCGCGCCCGCGCCGCCCCCGCTACCGGTCGCGAAGGCGACCGATACCCCGGAGTCGGTGGCCGAGGTGCAGCCGTCGCCGGGGCCCGAACGCGAGGTCGTGCGCACCGAGACGTATTTCGAGCCCGTCGACGACAGCAAGCTCACGGCCGAGCAGGCGGGCGCGGCCGCGGCGCGCTATCGCAAGGCGGCGCGCTTCCCGCGCACCTCCCGTCCGCTCGAGGACGGGCTCGACCCGATCGCGCGGTCGCGGTCGCCGCAGGTCGACTACGACGGCGACGAGAAGCACCCCGAGCCGCGCCTGCTCGCGTACCCCTCGATCACGAGCTTCGAGGCGCCGGGCGACGTCGTCATCTACGCCGAGGTCGTCGAGCTCCGCATGGCGGAGGCCTACGACGAGCACGGGCGGGCGGGCCGTGAGACGCTCCGCCAGTTCCGTACGGGGGCGCGCGCGATGCGCGGCGTGCTGCAGACGATGGACGGGGCGATGGTGTCGCCGCTCGCCTTCCACGACGACGGCACCCACGGCGACGCGCAGGCGGACGACGACTTCTGGACCGCCACCTACACGCCGGATCCCGACAAGCCGAACGACTTCCGCGGGCAGTATCAGGTCGTGGTGCAGGCCGAGAGCCTCAAGGGCGACACGCTGAACGCGACGACGGCCTTCGTCTACAGCGTGCAGCTCGCGCACCTCACCGGCCAGTACCGCGACGCGATCGTCGACGGCAACCTCCAGATCGAGGCCGAGATCGAGGTCGAGGACGCGGGCAGGTTCCGGGTCGAGGGGACGCTCGTGACGACCGTCGACGCGAAGATGATCGGCTACGCCTACGCCGACGCCGATCTCGAACCCGGACGCCACTGGGTGCCGCTCGTCTACTACGGGCTCATCTTCCACGACATGCGGGCGCCGGGTCCGTACTCGCTCTTCTCGGTGATGCTCTCGACGCTGGGCGGCGCGGTGCCGCAGGAAAGCGACGTCGTGCCGAACGCGTACACGACCAGGGCGTACGCGGTCGACGACTTCGGCGACGCGCCCTTCAACGACCCGGAGTACGTGCGGAAAGCCGACTACTACGACGGCATCCGCCGCACGAAGGGCGGCAAGTAGTCCCGGGGGGCGGTCGCCAAGAGGCGGCGGGCAGGCTACATCGTCCGGCCATGAACGATTTTCGTGGGAAGCTCGCCGTCATCACGGGGGGCGGTACGGGCATGGGGCGCGAGCTCGCGCGCCAGCTCGCCGCCGAGGGGTGTCATCTCGCGCTCTGCGACGTGTCGGTCGCGACGATGACCGAGACGAAGGCGCTCTGCGAAGCCGAGGCGCCGGCCGGGACGCGCGTCAGCATCCAGTGCTGCGACGTCTCCGCCGAGGAGCAGGTGCTCGCGTTCCGCGCCGCCGTCCAGGCGGCGCACGCGACCGACCGCATCCAGCTACTCTTCAACAACGCCGGCATCGGCGGCGGCGGCAGCATGATCGCCGACGATCGCGCCGAGTGGGACAAGACCTTCGGCGTTTGCTGGGGCGGCGTCTACTTCTGCACCCGCGCGTTCCTGCCCATGCTGATCGCCAGCGACGAGGCCGTGATCGTCAACACGAGCAGCGTGAACGGTTTCTGGGCCTGCCTCGGGCCGCGCACCGCGCACACCGCCTACAGCGCCGCGAAGTTCGCCGTGAAGGGCTTTTCCGAGGCGCTCATCACGGATCTCCGGCTGCACGCCCCGCACGTGAAGGTCTCCGTCGTCATGCCGGGCCATATCGGGACGTCGATCGTGATGAACACCAACCGGGTGCTCCGCAACGGCGACATCGGGTCGATGTCGGCGGAAGACGTCGCGCGCCTGCGCGGCATGCTGAGCCTGCGCGGCCTCCCCGTGGATGCCATGAGCGACGACGAGCTCCGCGCCGCCATGGAGCAGATCGCGATCATGTTCCGCGACCACGCGCCGACGACCGCCGCGCGCGCGGCGACGATCATCCTCGACGGCGTGCGCGCGGGGGAGTGGCGCATTCTCGTCGGCGAGGACGCGGTGGCGCTCGACCGCGCGGTCCGCGCCGAACCGGCGATCGCGTACGAGGAGCGGTTCGCGCAGGCGCTCCAAGCCGAAGGGCACATGCGGCTGATCGGCTGATGACGACGCCGGCGGGCGGACGGTCCTTCGCGCCTCCGCGCTAACGACGCGCTGGCGGCGCGACGCTGACGCGCGTGAGGGCGCGTCCGCGCCGGATCACCCACGCGATGCGCGGGCGGCCGTTCGCGGTCTCGAACTCGGGGCCCCACAGGACCTCGTCGAAGGTGCCGACGCGGTGCGCGCCGATGCCGAGCGTGCCGCGTCCGCCCTCGACGCGCTGGGCTTGCCACGCCACCGTCGCGCCGTCGTCGGAGACGCGCGGCCGCCAGGTGGCGGAGAAGGCGGCGGCGCGCACCGTGCCGTCGACGTAGATCGCCCACGGGCGCGGGGTCGGCGCGCCGCCGAGCGTCGCGCCGTAGGTGACGTGCGTCCCGTCCCGTGACAGGGCGACGCCCCAGATCTCCTGATACGGGCCGTAGCGCTTGCCGTCGTGCACGACGAACGAGGTCGTGAGGTTCGCTTCGTCGCGGAGCCGACATGCGTACGCCGTATGCATGCCGTCGGCGCTGATCTCGGGCGCCTGGCGGCTCCAGGGCTCGCTGCAGGTGAGGTCGTCGAGCGGGCCGCCGTCCTTCGCGATCCGCCAGAGGCGCGCGTGCTCCGAGTCGCCGGCGGCGCGTTCCCACCAGACGATGGTCGCCGCGTCCTCGGCCGCCCGCAGCGACCCGGGTGCGATCACCGTTCCGAACCGGCACGCCTCGTCGACCAGCTCGGCACGGTTGATGTCGTAGGCCGCCAGGCGCGTCTCGTCGCGGTAGACGCTCCAGCCGTCGCGGTCGCGCGTCAGCAGCAGCAGCGCGCCGCCGGCGAGCCAGCGGAGCGTGTGGCGTGCCGGGAGGTCGGGACGCGTCGCCCGCTCCATCGCGGCGCGCGCGCAGGGCGCCGTCGGCGGCTCGAAGGTGCGGACGGGCCGTCCGTCGACGAAGAGCCGCACGCCCTCCGCGTCCGCGCCGAGCCACGCCACGCGTCCGTCGGGGCGAAAGGCCGGTAGTCCGACGTCGCGCCAGCGCCCGGCGTCGCGACCGTCGAGGAAGAGCGTGAAGTCGCCGACCTCGCCGCTCGTGGTGCCCGAGACGCCGATGGCTCCCCAGTGCCCGCCGTCGTCCGCAAAGGCGAAGGCCCCGGCGGCGACGGCCTCGGTCGGGATCGCGCGCCCGTCGGCGACGATCCCGACGCGCTGCGTCCCCTCGGCCTCGTCGACGGTCCAATAGAAGAGGCGATGCGTCCGGGGCGCGAACGCGACGCGAGGGCATCGCGTATGCGGCTCGCCCGCGCCGTCGCGGGTGACGACGCGCTCGCCCGCGGGGGTCTGGTCGACGAACGCGAACGTGCGGCCGTCGTCGGCGACGAGGATGCTGCCGTCCTTGTACGTGGCCGGTAGGCGGGTGAGCGTCGTCTTCTCGAAGGCGGGCTCGCGCGTCAGGCAGCCGGCGGCACACAGGCTCAGCGTCGCGAGCGCGAGTCGGAGGCGACGCGGCGTCCGCGGCGGGAGGACGGTCGGGTGCATGCGATCGCTCGGGATGAATCATCGGGCGCGGAAGGCGTCAAGGCGATCGGTCCGCCGCGCGCGCCGCCGGGCGCGACCGTGCGCGCGAGGGCGCAGGCGTCAGCCGCCGGGGAGTGACGCCGGGATGCCCGGGAAGTCCGCCGGGGGGCCGGGGCGGGCTCCGGCGATGCGGGGGTCTTCCGTCGATCTTCGTTGACGCCCGGACCGTTGGTCGTGGTAGACCGAGCGCGATGTCCGGCTCCCAGGCGGCCCGGCGAGATGTCTCGCGGCCGCCGCGCTTGACCACCCCGACCGTCGTCGCTTCGGGCCTCTCCGTCGCCCCGCACCCGCGTGCGCGCGCCGAGCGCGATGGCGCGCTCCGCGCGTTGACCTGGGCGGTCGCGGCCTCGACGCTGCATCGCGTCCGCCGCGGGGAGGGCGCGCTCCTCGCCATCAACCTCTCGCTGATCACGTGGCACGGCGACGCGGCGGCGATGCGCGGCGTCTGGCAGGCCCTGGTGTCGGTCCTGGCGATTCTCGTGATGTACGCGTTCAACGATCTCTACGACGCGCCCGTCGACTGGAACAATCCGAAGAAGGACCGCGCGCTGATCCGCGCCTGGATCGAGCACCGGCGCGCCGGTGTGGTCGCGACGCTCTGCCTGAAGCTCGTGACGCTCGCGATCGCGTCGGCGACGCTCGGGGCGGGGCCCACCGTCGCGGCGGCCGCCGTGATGGCGGTGAACCTCGTGTACTCGACGCGGCTCAAGGGCGTACCGGTCGCCGACATCGTCGCGGTCTGGGCGTGGGGCTCGCTCTACGCGGCGATCGTCGATCCATCGTTCGCGGTCGTCTTCCTCGTCGGTGTGATGACGGGCATCTGCCACCTCTTCCAGACGCTCGACGACCGCGCGCCCGACGCTGCGAACGGGATCGCCACGACCGCCGTGCGGTCGCCGACGTTGTCGCGGAGCGTGCTGGCGGCCCTCGTGCTCGTGCTCTTCGGCTCGCTTCACGGCCTGCTCGGCGTCGCCGCCGCCTGCACGGCGGTCGCGCCGCTCGTGATCTCCGCGGCGGTCGCCGACGCGGGGGCGGGCTGGCTCCTCACCAAGGCCTACTTTGCCGTCGTCTGGCTCGCGTTCCTCGGAACCACCCGTGCGGCTGGGTGAGAAGTTCGCGCTCGGGTACGCGTACGGCACGAGCCTCCTCGCGTACCTGGTGGACGGCGCGCCGCGGCCGTTCTCGGCCACCTGGGCGGTGACGAACCGCTGCAACCTGCGCTGCGGCTACTGCAACTGTCCCTTCATCGACCCGAGCCACCTCGACTTGCCGCGGGTGGCGATCATGTTCGAGCGCCTGAAGGCGATGGGCGTCCGCCGCCTCGGCCTCGCGGGCGGCGAGCCGATGATGCGGAGGGACATCGGCGAGATCATCGGGATGGCGAAGGACCACGGCTTCTGGGTGAGCGTCAACTCGAACCTCACCCTCTACGCGCGCCACCCCGAGCGCCTGCACCTCGCCGACCTCGTCTACACGAGCCTCGACGGCGAGCGCGGGGCGCACGAGGGCGCGCGCGGCGAGGGCTCCTACGAGGGCGTGCTCGCCGGCGTCGCCGATCTCGTGCGAATCGGGAAGCCGGTGATCGCGATCTGCGTCGTCACCGAGCACAGCCTCGACCAGGCCGACGCGATCCTGCGGCGCGCCGAGTCGATGGGCTTCCGCGTCCACTTCCAGCCCCAGTGCACCGAGACCGACATCGTGCGCGGCCGGGTGCCGGCGTCGGTCGCCAACGAGGAGTTCCGCGCCTTCTGGCGGAGATTGCTCGAGGAGAAGCGCCGCGGGCGTCCGATCGTGAGCTCGACGGCGTTCCTCGAGTACCTCGCCGGCTGGGCCGACTTCGCGGTGTCGGCGGTGGACGCGCCGGGCGGACGCTGCGCCGCCGGCCACGGTTTCTTCTACGTCGATCCCCTCGGGCGCGCGTATCCGTGCGCCTACACGAAGGGCAAGACGGCCCCGGTCGATCTGCTGGCGGCCGCCTGGCGGACGGCATGGGACCGCGCCACGCCCTGCAATCGCTGCATCGTCGGGCCGATGCTCGAGTTCAATCTGCTCTTCCAGCGCCCGTTCGCGGCCGCCGTCGAAAGCGCCCGGACCTATGCGTAGCGGCTGCAGAGCCGCGCAAGGGTCCGCGGGGTCCGGGGCGGCGACGCCGGTCGCCGCGCGGCTCGTGGCCGGGAGCGCGACGTTCGTCCTGATGCTCGCCGTCACGCTGGCGGTCTACGCCCGGGCGCTCCATGCCCCCTTCGTCTTCGACGACCGGCCGGCGATCGTCGAGAATCCGTCGATCCGCCGCCTCGTCCCGCCGATCGGCGACGCGACGCTCCGCGGCCCGCTCAATCCGCCGCCGCTGGCGCCGACGGCGCGCCGTCCGTTCTCGAACCTCTCGCTGGCGCTCGACTACCACTGGTGGGGGCTCGACCCGGCGGGTTTTCGCCGCACGGCTCTCGTGCTGCACGCGCTCACCGCGACGGTGCTGGCGCTCCTCGTGCGCGGCACCGTGCTCCTTCCGTACTTCGGCGGCGCGTTCGCGGGCGCGGCCGACGTCCTCGGAATCGCCGTCGCGCTCGTCTGGCTCGTACACCCGCTCGGCAGCGAGACGGTCGTCTATCTGACGCAGCGAACGGAGCTGATCGCGGCGCTCGCGTACCTCGCGACCCTCTGGTGCGCGCTTCGCCACTGGACGGCGCCGACGCCGGCACGCGCGACGACCTGGGGTGTCGCGGCCGTCGCCGCGTGCATTGCCGGCATGGCGTCGAAGGAGATCGTCGCGTCGCTGCCGGTCGCGGTGTGGCTCTACGAGCGGACCTTCGTCGGCGGCGCGCGGCGTGCGACGCGTCTGTACGCCGGGCTCGCGCTCGGCTGGGTCGTGCTGTTCGCCTTGAACGTCGGCGGGGCGAGCGGATTCAGCGACGCCAAGCACGACGTTTCGCCGCTCGTCTGGTGGATGACGCAGGCGAAGGTCCTGTTCCTCTACCTGAAGCTCGTCGTCTGGCCGTGGCCGCTCACGATTCACTACGCGCCGGCCTACCTCGGGAGCGCGGCGGCGTGGCCGTGGCTGCTCGCGTGCGCGGCGCTCGCGGCGGGAACGGCGGCGCTCGTACGTCGGCGGCCCGCGGCGCGTTTCGCCGTCGTCGCGATCGCGCTCGTGCTGGCTCCGACGATGCTCGTTCCGATCGTGAAGATGATGGCGGCGGAGCGCCGGATGTACCTTCCGCTCGCCGGCCTCGTGACGCTCGCGGTGGTCGGAGGCTGCGCGGTGCTCGCCCGTGGCGGGAGGCGCCTGCGGCCCGGACCCGTGCTCGCCGCCGCGACCGCGCTCGCCCTCGTGCTCGCCGTCGTCACCGTCCGGCGCCTCGTCGCCTACGAGTCGGCGGTGACGCTCTGGGCCGACGCCGTTCACACCCAGCCGACCGACGCCATGGCGCATTACAACCTCGGCGTCGCGCTCTTCGAGGCCGGCCGGCCGGACGCGCAGTCGATGGCGCGCTTCGAGGAGGCGCTCCGGCTCGATCCCGGGCACGCGGGGGCGCTCGACAACCTCGGACTCGTACTGTTCCGCCAGCGCCGGTACGACGACGCGCGCGGCCTCTTCGAGCGCGCGCTCGCCGCCGACCCGGAGAATGCCGTCGCCGCGAACAACCTCGGCGCCCTCGAGCTCGAGCTCCTCCGACCGGCCGCGGCGCTTGCGCCCCTCGAGCGGGCGCTCGCGAGCGAGCCCGACCTGCCGAAAGCGGTCGTGCACCGGAACCTCGGGAAGGCGCTCGTCGGCGTCGGCCGCGCCGATGACGGGCTCGCGCACCTCGAGCGGGCCGTGCGCCTCGATCCGGCCGATGCCGAGGCGCACAACGGCCGCGGCGCCGCGCTCATGGCACTCGGACGAGCGGCCGACGCCGTGCCGTCCTTCGCGGCCGCACTCCGCCTCGCACCCGACGATGCGGGGATCGAGAACAACCTCGCGACCGCGCTCCTCCAGAGCGGCCACGTCGACGAGGCCGTCGGCCACCTCGAACGCGTGCTCGCGCGCGCTCCCGCGAACCTCGGCGCCCGCAACAACTACGGGACGGCGCTCCGTACGCTCGGGCGCACGGCGGACGCGATCACGCAGTTCACCGGGGTGCTCGCGCGCGACTCCGCGCACGCGACCGCCCACTACAACCTCGGAAGCGCGCTCCTCGACAGCGGGCGCCCCGGGGAAGCGATCGAGCATCTCGAGGAGGCGCGCCGGCTCGGGCTCGACGATCCGCAGGTCCGTTTCCGCACGGCGATCGCGTACGTCCACGCCGGCCGCCGCCGCGACGGCGTCGCGACCGCGCGCGGCGCGCTCGCCGACGCGCGCGCGCGCGGTGCGACCGTCCTCGGCGACGACATCGAGCGCTGGCTCAGCGCGTATCAGTGACGTCCGCGGGGGCGGAGCCGCCCGGCGGCGGCAGGACGAGGTCGGGCTCCGGGAACGCGGGCCCGCCGCCGCGCTCGATGTACCCGAGGCTCTCGAGCCTGCTGCGGACGTTGCGGGGGAGCGTCGAGGTCCGGTGCTCTGCGGCGCGGCGCGCGAGCACCGTGTCGTACTCCCGCCGGAAGGCCGCGAGGGCGGCGCGCGCGGCTGGCTCGTCGAAGTCGGCCGAGTAGCCGGCGAGGGGCTCGTCGGGCGCGCGCGCGAGGTCGATCCAGCGAACGGTCTCGCGCGCGTATTGCGCCGCGGCCTCGCGTCCGAGGATCGCCGCGACGTCGGTGGCGAGCCCGGCCTGGAACTGCGGCCAGCTCCGCCGGCGCAGGATCTTGATCGGGCCCTGCCGGAAGCCATCCTGCACGACGACCTGGCGGAGCGCGACCGGAGCGCCGGCGTCGACGCGCACCTCGCCGCCGAACATCATGACCGTGCGCAGGAGGAGCGGCCGATCGACCCGGCCCTTCCGCAGCGCCGCGAGGAAGCTCGCGGCCCCGTCCACCGTCGGCGCGGGCGGGAGCCCGAGGATCTCGAGGACGGTCGGGAGGAGGTCGGTCAGGGACACCGGGCCGTCGACCGTCGCGCCGGCGGGCAATACGCCGGGCAAACGCAGCACCATCGGGATCCGCACGACTTCCTCGTAGAGCGTGCGGCGGTGCCCGAGCCCGGCGTGCTCGAAGAACTCCTCGCCGTGGTCCGACACGACGACGACGAGCGTCGTCGCCGCCATGCCGGTGCGGTCGAGCGCTCGCAGGATCGTGCCGAGGTGGTCGTCGACCCAGCCGACCTCGCCCTCGTAGAGCGCGTAGGCGTGCTGCAGGTCGCGCTCGCCGATCGTGCGCAAGAGCGCGCCGGGCTCGTTCGGGTCGGGTGTGCCGACCGCGGGTCCGCCCATGCAGTTCTTGCCGTCGAAGGTGCCGCCGTAGTCGGGGTCGAAGCGGCGATTCCAGGGCGGCGGCGGGACGTAGTCGCAGTGCGCGTCGAAGAAGTGCGCGAAGAGGAACCACGGACGGCCCTCGCGCGCGAGCGCGTCGAGCTCGGCGACGGCCGCGGCGGCGACCTCGGCCGACGTTACTACCGTCTGCGAGCGGTCGTTCAGCGCGCGCTCCGCCTCGGCCTGGCGCCGTTTCGCGTCATCGTAGCGCGTCCAGTCGGCGGCGGCCGCGGCTTCTTCGCTCGCGCGGCGGAGCGCCGCGACGTGCTCCGCCGCCGCGTTCGCCTCGCCGCCGTAGACGGCCGTGTAGGTGGCGAACCCACGCCCGAACCCCCAGTGCGGATCGAGGAAGGGCGCCGAGTAGATGCCGGCGGTGCGGTAGCCGTGATCCGCCAGGATCTCGGCCATCGTCGCGATTGCCGGATCGAGCACGCCGCTCTCCGACTCGACCCCGTGCGCGAGCGGCGCCATGCCGGTGAACATCGAGAGATGCGACGGCAGCGTCCACGAGCTCGACGAGTACGCGTCCGCCATGCGGACGCCTTCGCGCGCCAACCGGTCGAGCGCCGGGCTCGTGGAGGCGTCGGGTGCGAAGCGCGGCCGGTGGCCGTACGTGCCGAGGACGTCCTGGCGGACGGTGTCGAGCGAGACGAAGAGCACGTTGTAGGGCTGGCGCGCCTGAGGCGGCGTCCGCTGGCAGGCGAGCGGCGTCGCGACGAGGACGGCCAGCGCGACGGCGCGGAGGCGGAGCGACATGGCGGCGCTCCTAGCCCGCATTTCCTGCCAGGTCCACGCCGCTCGCGGCGCGCGCCTCGGTGCGCGGCGCGCGCTTCACGACCCGCCGTCCGCGCCGGCAGCGCGGCGGCGCGCCAGGAGCTCGTCGAGCGCCGCGCGGATCTCGGCGAAGTCGGGCGCCAGACGGAGCGCTTCGCGATAGGCGGCGATCGCCTCGTCCGTGCGGCCGCGACTCGCGAGCAACGCCGCCTGGTTGGCGTGCGCGCGCGGCTCGCCGGGCGCCAGGCGGACGGCCGCGGCGTAGTGGGCGAGAGCCTCGTCGCCGCGTCCGAGCCCTTCGAGGGCGACCGCGAGGTTGTTGTGGGCGGCGGTGAGGCCCGGCTCGATCGCGAGCGCGCGCTCGTAGGCGGCGACGGCGTCGGTGAGCGCGTCGGGCGTGCCCTTGGCGGCGAGCGCCCAGCCGAGGTTGTTCCACGCCCGCGCGTAGAGCGGATCGCGGTCGAGGGCGCGGCGGTACCAGCCGATCGCTTCGTCGAGCTCGCCGCGCTCCGCGAGCAGGAGCCCGAGGTCGTAGGCGGCGAGCGCCGAGTCGGGGTCGAGGCGGACGGCCTCCCGGTACTCGGCCTCGGCGGCGTCGAGGCGGCCCGTTCGCGCGAGCGCGTTCCCGAGGTTGAGCCGCGACTTCGCGAAGTCCGGCTGGAGCGCCACGGCCCGCTCGAAGTGCGCCATCGCCTCGGCGTGGCGGCCGAGCGCGTCGAGGGCGATGCCGAGGTTGCCGTGCGCGAGGTAGTTGCCGGGGTCGACGGCGAGCGCGTGCGTGAAGAGGCTCGCGCTGTCGCGCCAGTGGGCGAGCTGCCGCGCCGTCGCGACGAGACAGGCGGCGAGCGCGAGCGCGCCCGCCGCGGTGGCGAGCGCGGCGGGAACGCGTACGCGGCGCGCGCCGGCGCCGGATGCGGGCGGGCGCGCGGGCTGGTCGATGACGGGCGCGCTCGCGAGCTGGTCGATGACGAGCGCTCTCGCGCTCCAGGCGATCATCACGAAGAGGCCGATCGACGGGAGGTACGTGAAGCGGTCGGCCATGGCCTGGTCGCCATGGCGTACGAGGCCGATCACGGGGACCAGCGTACCGAGGTACCAGAGCCAGCCGACCAGGAGGTACGGCGCGCGCCGCGCGGCGCGTCCGACCAGGATCGTCACGGCGGCGAGCAGCGCCGCCGCCGCGAGCGCGGTCCAGGCGGAGAGGTTCTCGCGCGCCGGGTAGAAGACGGCGAGGTCGCTCGGCCAGAGGGTCTTCCGGAGGTAGGCCACGTAGGAGACGAGCGCGTTGCCGACGCGATAGGCGAGGGGCGCCGTCGCGAGCGTCGTGAGAGCGCCCGCGCTCCGCTGCGCGACGACGGTCGCGGCGCTCACCGCGGCGGCGAAGGCGAAGAGCGGCAATTTCTCGCGGACGAGCGCGAGCCATGTCGCCGGCGCGCCGCCGGTCGCCGGTACGCGCGCGAGCGGCCAGACGTCGAGCAGCAGGAGCACGAACGGCAGGGTGACCAGCATCGGCTTCGCGAGGAGCCCGAGCGCGAAGACGGCCGCGACCGCGAGCCAGCGGCCCCACGTCGGGCGGCGCGCGTAGCCGACGTACGCCGCGAGCGTCAGCATCCAGAAGAGGCCGGAGAGGACGTCCTTTCGTTCCGACACCCACGCGACCGATTCGACGTGCAGCGGGTGCCACGCGAAGGCCGCGGCGACGAAGGCGCTCGGCCAGCGGGCGCCCGTCGCCGATCGCAGCACGAGGAAGAGGACGACCGTCGCGAGCGCGTGCAGGACGACGTTCACGAGGAGGTGCGTCCCGGCATCGAGGCCGAAGAGCTGCACGTCGAGGAGGTGCGTCAGGCTGGTGAGGGGGTGCCAGGTCGCCTGGTGGACGCCCGTGAGCGCCCAGGCGACGCCGGTGCGCGTGAGCCCCGCGCGCACCCGCGGGTTCTCGGTCACGTACTCGTTGTCGTCGTAGTTGAGGAACGCGTGGTGGCGGACGGGCGCGTAGAGGGCGAGCGTGACGAGAAGGAGCGCGGCCGCGACGGCGAGGTCGGCGGCGCGCACGGGAGGGCTGCTGTCGTCGCTGGTATGCGCGCGCGTCGGGGTCACGGCGTCGCGGCCGGGCGAGAGGCGTCGCCGCGGGCGCGTTCCGCGGCGGCGAGGTTGCTCCGCGCCTCGGCGTGATCCGGCGCGAGAGAGCGCGCGCGCCGGAACTCGGCGATGGCGGCGTCGAGGTCGCCGCGCCGGGCGAACGCGATGCCGAGGTCGTTGTGGAGGTCGGCGGAATCGGGCTCGAGCTCGAGCGCGCGCGCGTAGACGCCGATCGCCTCGTCGACGCGGCCGGCGCCCGCGAGCGCGGCCGCGAGCTCGTGCTGCGTCCGGACGTGCGCCGGCCGCAGGCGCGCGGCGGTCGCGAGGCGCTCGATCGCGTCGTCCCACGCGCCGCGCGCGGCGAGCTGCGCGCCGAGCCCGCGCGCCCAATCCGCCTGTTCGGGGTCGAGACGGAGCGCGTCGCGATAGTGCGCGATCGCCTCGTCGTTCCGCCCGAGCCGCGTGAGGACGGCGGCGAGGTTCGCGTGCGCCGTCGCGTAGCGCGGGTCGGCGGCGAGCGCGGCCTCGTAGTGGCGGACCGCTTCGTCGAGGGCGCCCTGCTGCGCGCGGACGTTCGCCAGGTTGTTCTGGGCGTCGGCGTAGCCCGGGTCGAGCGCGACGGCGCGCCGATAGTGCGCGACCGCTTCGTCGAGGCGGCCGTCGCGCGCAAGCGCGTTGGCGAGATTGTTCCGGGCGGACGGTGATTCCGGCGCGAGCGCGACGGCGCGCTCGAGGTGGGCGCGGGCTTCCGCGCCGCGCCCGAGCGCGGCGAGCACGATGCCGAGGTCGCCCTCGATCTCGGCGTCGTCGGGCTCGAGGCGGAGCGCCGACGCGAGCATCGCCGCCGCCTCCTCCGAGCGCCCCTCTTGGTGGAGCCACATGCCGAGGTTGATCGGCGCGATCGCGGCGCGCGGGTTCTTCGCCATGACGTCCCGCCAGAGCGTCTCGGGGTCGTGGAACGTCTCCGCGCGGCGCCACGTCAGGCCGGCGAGGAGCGCGAGCAGCGGGACGGCCGCGAGCGCGGACGCCGCGCCGAGGCGCGCGGCATGCGTCGCCGCGAGCGCCGCGACGGGGGCGATCAGGAAGAGGCTCGCGAGATACTGATAATGGTCGGCGACGAAGGTGTACCGCATCGGGTACACGTCGACGAAGCCGAGGGCGGGGGCGAGCGTCACGGCGAAGCTGGCGAGCGCGGCCGCCGGCCCGCGTCCGATCCGAGCGCGGGCGGCCCAGGCGCCACCGGCGACGGCGACCGCCGCGAGCGGGAGGAGCCACTGCCGGAGCGCCGTCGCGTCGATCGCCCACCGCGGGTAGACGAACGCGAGCGGGTGCGGCCAGGCGAGCGTCGCCGCGTAGAACCCGAGCGCGCGGCCGGCGATGAGCACCCGCTCCGCGAGCGAGAGGTCCCAGGCGGCGCCGCGCGCGCCGACGTGCGTCCGCTCCATCCAGACGGTGACGAGCGCAAGCGCGAGGCCGAGCGCGAGGAGGGGCACCACGGCTCGGAGGTGGCTCCCCTCGATCCGGCCGCGCCGCCACCAGAGCAGCAGGAGGAGGATCACCGGCAGCGTGCACGTCACCGTCTTCGCGAGGAGGGCGGCGACGAAGGCGACGACGACGAACGTGCGGCGGCGCCGCCGCGCGGCCGCGTCGGCATCGGACGCGGACGGCGCGTCGGCGAGGGCGAGCGCGGCGAGGAGCGCCGCGAGATAGCCGGCACCGGAGAGGACGTTCTTCCGCTCGGTGATCCACGCGACCGATTCCACGTGGACGGGATGGACTGCGAAGACGGCCGCCGCGAGCCAGGCGCCCGGGAGGCCGAGCGCGGCGAGCACGCGCCACGCGAGCACGGCGTTCAACGCGTGCAGCGCGACGTTGGTGACGTGGTAGCCCGTCGGCGCGTCGCCGAAGAGCCGATGCTCGATCCAGAAGGTCGTGAAGGTGAGCGGGTAGTACTGCGGCGTCGCGCCGGGCTCCAGCCAGATGCGGACGAGGCCGGTGAGGTCGTCCAGCGCCGCGTTGTCGGTCACGTAGTCGTCGTCGTCCCAGATGAAGCCGGCGCGGAACGCCGGACCGTAGGCGACGATGGTCAACAGCACCAGGGCGAGACCGGCCGACGCCGGGAACCAACGAAAGGTTTCGGAACCGACTGCGCTGGCGGAGCGAACGACGGAGGAACCCCGGCGAGCCATTGCTTCGACCGTGCTTAGCCCGCCCGAGCGCGCGACTGCAACGCGGACCCGGCGGCCGAGCCGACCCGGTGCCGGCGTTGACAGCCGGACCGCCGACACACGATGCTCGCGCCGTTCATGGTCGCGGAGGACGACGTTCCGGTCCCGCCGACCCCGCGCTGGTTCCGGTGGGCGTCGCTCGTGGTCCTGCTGCTCGCGACCATCGTTCGCCTCGGCTACCTCGCGGACCTCCGGGCGACGCCCTGGTGGGGGCATCTGGTCGTCGATCCCGAGTACTACGACGCGTGGGCCCGAAAGATCGCCGCCGGCGACTGGCTCGGCACGCGCGCCTTCTACATGGACCCGCTCTATCCGTACGTGCTCGCGGCTCTCTACGGGGTCGCGGGGCGCGACCTCCTGCTCGCGCGGCTGCTGAACGTGGCGTGTAGTGTCGGCGCGTGCGCCGCGACGATGCTTCTCGGACGCCGGGTCGGCGGCCCCCTGGTCGGCATCCTCGCCGGACTCGGGCTCGCGTTCTACGAGCCCGACGTCTTCCACACCGGCGAGATCGACAAGACGTCGCTTTCGATGCTGCTGGTGGCGGGATTCCTCTGGCTCTTCGCCGCGCGCGGGGTGGGCGGGGCGCGGACGCTCGCCGCCGGGCTCGCCCTCGGCCTCGCCGTCCTGACGCGCGCCAACCTGCTCGTCTTCCTGCCGCTCGGCGCGCTCGTTCTGGCGCGCGCCGGAACATCGCGGTCGGACGGGATCGGGAAGGCGATGCTCTTCGCCGCCGGCTTCGCGCTCGCGCTCGCGCCCGTCACCTGGCGAAACCATCGCGTCGCGGGCGAGTGGACCCTCGCCACCACGCAGGGTGGTCAGAACTTCTACACCGGAAACAATCCGGCCAATCCCTACGGCGCCTACGGCGTGGTGCCGTTCGTACGCGCCAACCCGCATTTCGAGGAGGAGGACTTCCGTCACGAGGCGGAGACGCGTGCGGGGCGCTCGCTCACCC
Source organism: Deltaproteobacteria bacterium (assembly GCA_020848745.1). NCBI lineage: Bacteria > Pseudomonadati > Myxococcota > Myxococcia > Deltaproteobacteria bacterium. The sequence continues at coordinate 59,903 of JADLHM010000056.1, forward strand.
CACGCGAGGTGTCGGCGTTCTGGTACCGCGCCGCGCTCGCGCACGCGGCGGACGATCCGACGTTCGCGCTCCGGGCCGTGGCGCGGAAGGCCGTGCTCTTCTGGAACGACTTCGAGATTTCCGACAGTCAGGACCAATATCTGCTCGAGCGTGACTCGGCGGTGCTGCGCTCGCCGCTTCTCGGCTTCGGTGCGATCCTGCCGCTCGCCGTGCTCGGTGCGATCGCCGGGCTCGGTCGTCGTGGCCGGGGACGGCCGGCCGCCGACCGATCCGCGGTCGCTCTGCTCGCGGGCTTCGTGCTCGTGTACGCGGCGAGCGTGGTCGCCTTCTTCATCTTCGCGCGCTATCGCATCCAGGTGGTGCCGGCGCTCTTGCCGCTCGCCGCGCTCGGGACCGTCGAGATCGCGGCGTGCGTGGCGTGGCGCGAGTGGCGGCGCTTCGGGCTGGCCGTTGCCGTTCTCGGGGCGGGGGCGGCCCTCGCGTTCCAGCACGTCGGGATCTTCGCGCGCGACCACCCGGTGGCGGTGGAGTTGCGGCTCCGCCATCTGGCCGACGGCTACCTCGGCGTCGGCGACGCCGAACGCGCGATCGCGGCGCTCGTCGAGGCGGTGCCGCATTGCCCGCATGGCTGTCCGTGGGCGCTCAAGGATCTCTACGAGGCCTACGCCGAGACGGGCCGCGCCGCGCAGGGCGAGGCATACTTCGCGCGTTTCGTGCGCGAGCATCCCGAGCAACGCGATGCGCCGCAGTATCTCGCCGACCTGCGTGTCCGCGCCGCCGCATCGAAGTGACCCCGGCGATCGTGCCGGACGGCGACGGCGTACGGTGGCGCCTGCCGGATCGCCGCCAGGCTCGTTCGCTTCGCGCCGCGCCCGACGGTGCGGACGTCACCGCGGGTCGGCGGCGAGCCGCGCTCGCGCGGCGGCGAGATTGCCCGCCACCATGGCGCGTGCCGGCCAATCCGGCGGTGCCAGCGCGAGCGCCCGTTCGTAGTCCGCGGCGGCGCCGGCGAGGTCGCCGAGGGCCTGCCGGGCCCAACCGCGGTTGTTGTAGGCGTCCGGTTCGTTCGGGCGGAGCGCGATGACCGTCGCATAGTCGCGCTCGGCGGCGGCGAAATCACCGCGCGCGTGCCTGGCGCTCCCGCGATCGAAGTAGGCGAGCGGCCAGCGCGGGTTGCAGCGGATCGCCGCGTCGTAGTCGGCGATGGCGGCGTCGTGATCCGCGCGAGCGAAGCCGCGATTCGTGTAGGCGATCCAGTTGCAGGGATCGAGCGCGAGGACGTGGTTCCAGAGCGTGGTCGAGTCATGCCAGACGCGGGTCTGGCGGAAGGTGAGCGCGCTCAGGAGGAGGACGGACGCGAGGCTCGCGGCGACGACCGGCCGGGCGCGACCCCAGGTGCGCGCGAGGCCCGCGGTCGCGAGGGCGGTCCAGGGAAGGCACGCGAGGTAGCTGTAGCGGTCGGCGACGAGCTGCGGTCCCGTCTGCGCGAGGCCGAGGACCGGCGCGACGATCACGACGTAGACGGCCCAGGTCGCGAGGAGCCAGGGCCGGCGTCGCCGCTGGCGGAGGGCGAGCACGGTCATCGCGGCGACGGCCAGGAGGGCGAGGACGAAGCGCGGCGCCATCGGATCGAGCCGGGCAGGGAGAAGGTGGGCCGGCTGGAGCCCGAACGGCCAGAGGCTCTGCGCGACGTAGAAGCAGAGGCCGTAGGCGGCTTGCGCGACCCGCGCCGCGAGCGGGTACTCGGCGAGGGAACGCATCTCCGGGACGCTTCGCTGTGCCGCGAAGGCGGCGGCCGCCGCGACCGCCGCGAGCAGCGCGAACGGGATCTTCTCGCGGAGCGCCCGGCGGCGGAGCGGATACCAGTCGAGGATCAACAGGACGGCGGGAAAGGTGATGGCCCAGGCCTTGGCCGCGAGCGAGAGCGCGAGCGCGACGAGTGCGCCCGCCCGTCCGGCGCGGCGACGTCCCGGAGGCGGCTGCGCGCTCCGGAGGTAGAGGAGGAGCGCCGCGAGCCAGAAGCAGGCGGAGAGCACGTCGCGGCGCTCGGTCGCCCACGCGACCGACTCGACCCGCAACGGGTGGACCGCGAACCAGAGCGCGCCGATCGCCGCCGGCCACGGAAGGATCCGCTCCGAAGCGATCGCGACCTTCGCGAGCAGCCGGCGCAGCAGCAGCCAGACGAGTACGGCGTTCACGGCGTGCAGCAGGAGGTTTCCGAGGTGGTAGCCGCGCGGGTCCATTCCCCAGAGGGCGTGGTCGAGCGCGAACGAGAGCCACGTGAGCGGCTGCCAGTGCCCGCCACGGGTCGTCGTCAGCATCCACCATGCGTGCGCCCACGAGAGGCCGCGGTAATACGGGTTGTCGGTGAGGTTGAGGTCGTCGTCCCAGTTGACGAAGTCGTTCGCGAGCGTCGGCGCGAAGCTCGCCGCCACGACGAGCACGACGGCCGCCGCCGGCGGCCAGGAAGCGCGGGGGCGTGCGTCGGTCACGCGCGCTCGGCTGTCATGAAGGCGGGCGGCGGACAAGTCCGCAAGGCGCGCGCGGCGCCCGCCGTGGCGCGAAGCGGTGTCAGCGTCCGGCCGGGACCAGGTCCCACGCGGCGAGCTCGCCGTCGTTGTCGGCGACGAGGAGCGTCGGACCCACTCCCCAGGCCAGCGCGGTGATGCTGGCCTGGTGCCACGCGAAGGTGTGGCGGACGACGGCTCCGGGGAGCGCGATCACGCGGACGACATTCTGGTCGTCGGAGGCGGCCGCGATGCGCTCGTCGGCCGCGAGCGCGAAACGCGCGATCGGCGCCCCGAGCGCGAGATCCTTGACGAGTGTGCCGGTCGTGGCCTCGAAGAGGCGAGCGTGTCCGTCTCGGGCGGCCACCACGAGGAATCTCTCCGCGAAGCCGACGCCCGTGATCTCCTGCGTCGAAGGCGCGAGCACCCGCGGCTTTGCCGTGCGCTTCCCGAAATCGACGATTGCCACCGTGCCGACCTCGGTTCCGACCGCGGCCCGCCGACCGCTGCGGTCGAAGGCGAGCTTCACCGCCCGGCCTGCGACCGACAGGGTGTGTTCGACCTTGCCGGTCGCCGCGTCGAGGAGCCGCGCCTTGCCGTCAGCCGCGCTCGCGACGAGGAGGTGCGTGCCGTCGGGTGACCAGACGACGTCGTTCACCATCCCTGTGCCCTCGGGACCCTCGAAGTCGCCGAGGATGTTGCCGCTCGCCACGTCGTACCGGATCAGGCGGTCCTCGACCGCGAAAAGGGTCGTCGCGCCGTCGGGGGCGACGACGAGCGCCTGCGGGCCCTCGCGTTCGCCGCCGGCCGGCGCGTGCTCCTCGGCCGGGATCGGCGCGAAGTGGTGGCCGAAGGCGACCGCGGGGAGTGTCCAGGCGGTCGGCTCGATGTCGAGGAGGGCGATCAGAAGGGTCTCGCCGTCCGGGCTCGCGGTCATGGCCGTCGTGCCGCGCCGGAAGGAGACGACGCAGCGGGGCGCCGCTCCGTCCGGTCCGTGACGCTCGGGCCGAACGCAGCGCGGGTGCGTGGGCTCGCCCGTCTGCGTGCGGAAGGGCCCCGTCGGCGGCGGGTCGGGGGTCCGGGCCGAGTGCCGGACGCAGGCCGACGCGAGGGCGAGGACGAGGGCGCACAGGGCGGCTCGGCGCGGCATCGGCGACGTCTACACCGATGCACTTTTCTCTTCCAAGGCGTGCGACGGGACCGCTATGGTGCGGCGCCGACGTCCAACCCGGCCCCTCGAGCGGGGGCCCCACCGGAGCTGCCGTGAATCTGACCCGAACGCTGATCGTGTCCGTGCTGCTGGCCGCCGTGGCGGCGCCCGGCGCGGCGCAGACCCTGACCCGCGGGCCGCTCATCCAGAATCCCGCCGCGCTCACCACGACCATGACGATCGTCTGGTGGACCGACGTCACCGGCGACAGCACGGTCGAGTACGGCACGACGCCCGCGCTCGGCACGTCGGTCAACGTGGGACAGGCCGCGAGCTGCGAGATCGGCGCCGCCGGCACCTGTCACGCCGTGCCGCTCACCGGCCTGCTCCCGAACACGCGCTACTACTATCGCCTTCTGACCAATGGCACCCAGGTCCTCGCGACCACCTACTTCCGGACCTTCAAGACGCCGAGCGACACGAGCGAGCTCTATTTCACGGTGATCGGCGACTGGGGGCAGGGCACGAGCGCGCAGGGCCAGATCGGCGACAACCTGAACGCCGACGATCCACCGCTGCTCATCACGGTGGGCGACAACGCCTATACCAACGGCACGCAAGCCGACTGGGACAACAACGTCTTCATCCCGCAATTCAAGAACGGCATCCTGCGCCGCGCGGTCTTCGTGCCGACGCTCGGCAACCACGACCTGAACAACGTCGGAGCCTCGAACTGGGCGAATTCCGTCGAGATCAAGATGCACGCCCTGCCGCGAAACGCGCCCGCGGGCGAGGAGGAGCGCTATTTCTCCTTCGACGACGGGAACGCCCACTTCGTCGTGCTCGACTCGAACCCGCCGGGCGTGAACGCGACCCAGACCGCGTGGCTGGCGAACGACCTCGCCGCCACCACCAGGAAATGGAAGTTCGTCTTCCTGCACCACACGCCGTACTCGTGCGCGACCGGCTTCGCGTCGATCGGCAGCGATCACAACGTCCGCGACACGTGGGGTCCGATCTTCGAGCAGTACGGCGTCGACATCGTGTTCCTCGGCCACGACCACAGCTACGAGCGCTCACAGGCGGTGGACGACTACGCCGTCAGCGGCGGCAGCGGCCCGGACGGGAAGAGCACGTACTACGTCATGACGGGCGGCGGCGGCGCGGCGCTCGACGGCGCGTGCTCGGTCGACGGCGGCGGCCCGTACGGCGTCGGCCTCACGCACGCCAAGGAATACTGCCCGTGGCTCGCCACCGACTGCGCGAACGGCGTCAACGGTCAGTACTGCAGCTTCTCGCGCTATCAGCACGCCGAGGTGCGGATCGCGAACGACTCGGTGCTGACGCTGAAGGCGGTCGACAACAACGACGTGGCCTTCGACACCTTCGTCATCGACAAGACGAGCATCTGCGGGAACGGCGTGGTCGAGTCGGGAGAGCAGTGCGACCAGGGCGCGGCAAACGGCACGTCGACCTCGTGCTGCGGATCGTCCTGCCAGTTCGTGTCGATCGGCACGATCTGCCGCACGGCGGCCGGCCCGTGCGACGTCGCCGAGACGTGCGGCGGCGCGTCCGGGGCATGCCCCGCGAACGGCTTCGCGGAGTCGTCGACCGTCTGCCGAGCCTCGACGGGCGGCTGCGACCCGGCCGAGCTCTGCAGCGGGTCGAGCGCGACGTGCCCGTCGAACACGATCGCCGGCGCCGGCACCGTCTGCCGCGCGTCCGCTGGTGCGTGCGACCCGGAGGAAGCCTGCGACGGCTCGTCGAGCGCGTGCCCGGCGGACGCCAAGTCGACGGCGCTCTGCCGGAACGCGAGCGATCTCTGCGACGCGGTCGAGAGCTGCGACGGCGTCGCCGACACGTGTCCGACCGACGCCCTCGCGCCGAACGGCACGCCGTGCCGGATAGCCGCCGACGGCTGCGACGTGAGCGAGCTCTGCACCGGAGCGAGCGCGGCGTGTCCGCCCGACGGCTTCGCGTCGGCGAGCGTCGTCTGCCGTCCCGCGGCGACCATCTGCGACTTCGCCGAGACGTGTACCGGCGTCGGTCCCGGTTGTCCCGAGGACCACTTCGCCGCCAACACCGTCACGTGCCGTCCGGCGACGGGCGTCTGCGACGCGATCGAGCGGTGCCCTGGCACGAGCGCGACGTGTCCCGCCGACGCATTCGCGCCGGCGTCGACGGCCTGCCGCCCGGCGAGCGGCGTCTGCGACGCCGTCGAGAATTGCACGGGCTCGTCGGGCGAGTGTCCACCGGACGCAGTCGCGCCGGCGTCGATGGTCTGCCGCCCGGCGAGCGGCGTCTGCGACGTCGCCGAGCTGTGCGACGGCATCACCAAGACCTGTCCGGCGAACGGCTTCGCGGCGAGCGCCACGGTCTGCCGTCCGGCGAGCGGCGTCTGCGACGTCGCCGAGAGCTGCACGGGAGGCTCGGCCGCGTGTCCGAGTGACGCCTTCGCCGCCCCTGCCGTCGAGTGTCGCGCCGCGGCAGGCGTCTGCGACGCCGCGGAGACGTGCGGCGGGACGTCGGCGAGCTGTCCCGCCGACGGCTACCTCTCGCCCGCCGTCGAGTGCCGTCCGACCGCCGACTCGTGCGACGTGCCCGAGTGGTGCACGGGCGCGAGCACGGACTGTCCGGCCGACACCGGCCAGCCGGACGGCGACGATGACGGTGTCTGCAACATGGAGGACCTCTGCCCGGAGCAGTCGGATCCCGCGCAGACGGACACCGATGGCGACGGCCTCGGCGACGCCTGTGACCCCTGCACCAACGGCAGCGTCGTCCGGGTCGTGAAGCCGAAGCTCACCATGCAGAACATGGCGCCGCCGCTCGGCGACGAGCGCTTCAAGTTCTCGGGCACGATGACGGTGCCGTCGGATGCGATCGATCCGTCCGAGGACGGCCTGCGCATCATCATCACCGACACCGGCGGCCAGACCATCGTCGATGCGACCGTGCCCGCGGGGCCGTGGAACGACGCGATGATGTCGGGCTGGAGGACCAACGCGCCGAAGACCGCGTTCGTCTACAAGAACCGAGGCGGTACGATCCTCTCGCTCGCCGGCATCGACAAGGTGGTCGTGAAGCGGAGCCGCAAGGTGCCCGGGCAGGTGAAGTTCAACGTGTCGGCGGTCGGCGGGAGCTATCCGCTGCCGAGTGGCCTCCCGATCAAGGGCACGGTGATTCTCGACCCGCCGTACGCCGCTTCCAACCAATGCGGCGACGCCGTCTTCCCGGGCCCGGCGAGCCCGGCGTGCGCGTACACGGCTCCGGCCGGCACGATCAAGTGCAAGTGATGGCGCTCGCGACGAGGCGCGGACGAGGGTAGAGGAAAGCGATGTCCGACGACGTCGTTCTGCTCGCCAAGGCCGGCCCCATCGCGACCATCACGCTCAACCGACCCGAGAAGGCGAATACGCTGAGAGCCGAGGTCACCGACGGCCTCGACCGCGCCCTCGCCGACGCCAATCGCGACGACACGGTCAAGGTGATCGTCCTCCAGGGCGCCGGCGACAACTTCTGCGGCGGCTTCGACTTCTCGGGCGGCCTCGAGCACTACGCCGCCATCGCGGAGGGCGGCTACGACCCCGGCAAGGACGTCCACTACGTCATCAATAGGTATACGAGCTACCTCACGAGCTTCATGGGCCTCTGGCGCGGCCTGAAGCCCACGATCGCCAAGGTGCACGGTTACTGCGTCGGCGGCGGCTCGGAGCTCGCGCTCTGCGCCGATCTCGTCGTCGCCTCCGACGACGCCCGCATCGGCACCCCGTACTCGCGCGTCTGGGGCTGCCACCTGACCGGCATGTGGGTGCACCGGCTCGGGCTCGCCAAAGCCAAGTACTACGCGCTCACCGGCGAATGGATCAGCGGCAAGGAGGCCGCCGCCATCGAGCTCATCAATTTCTCGTATCCTCTGGAAGAGCTCGACGCGCGCGTCGGGGCGCTCGCCGAGAAGCTCGCGCGGCTCCCCCTCACGCAGCTCGTCTCCATGAAGCTCATCGTCAATCAGGCGTACGACAACATGGGACTCCAGAGCACCCAGACGCTCGGTCCGATCCTCGACGGGATCATGCGGAACACGCCCGAGGGGCGGGAGTTCGTGCGGGTCGCGAAGGCGGAGGGCGTACGGGAGGCGGTGACGCGACGGGACGGCCCGTTCGGGGACTACTCGCAAGGGAAGCCGGAAGCGCAGCCACGGAAGCGAGGTCGGACGGGGAAGGGACGGAAGCCGTAGGTCAGGGCAGGTCGCCAATCACGGCGGGACAGGATTGCACCGCCCGCTGAGGGCAGTTCGGAGCACCGCCCCGGAGGACGGCGCGCTATCCGGCGCGGCCGACCGCCACGACGTAGACGTCGTCCGGTCCGAGCTCGAGCCCGAGCCAGTCCTTGTTCTCTTCCTTCTTCGCGCGCACGAACTCGCGGTAGCCGCGGCCGGACGTGATGGTGATGCCGGCCGCCTCGAAGGCGTCGTTGACGCTCGCGAGGTAACCGGGCGGCTCCTCGTCGGCCGCGAAGACGAAGATGCCGGGCTTCATCGGGAAGCGGACGACGCTGGTGCCCTTGAGCTCCCAGCCGGCGGCCACGAAGACGCTCTCGAGCTGCTTCTGGTAGGCGGCGGCCTCGGGGTTGTTCGGAACGGTCGCGAACCAGACCGGACGACCGGGGTCGTTCTGGAGCTTCTCGAGCATGGCCGCGCGCTGTTCGGTGGTGAGGGAGCGCGCGGCGGGCGCGGACGCCGGGGCCGCGGCGGGAGCTGCCGGCGCCGCGGGAGCGCTCTGCGCCGCGGCACGCAGGCGCGCGTTCTCCGCGCTGAGCGAGGTGATGTACCAGACGATGCCGATGGCCAAGGCGAGGCCGACGATCCTGACAGCGACTCGGGAAGTCATCCTCGGACGGTCTTAGAGGAGAGCCGTCAGGAGGCGCAAGCCGCGATCCGCGCGGAGCGCGCGTCTGCTCAGGGCTTGCGGTTGGCCCAGGGCGGCGGGTTCTCGGGCCGGAGGTCGTGCGGGCCGTGGGGCGTGCCGAGCCGCCCCGGCGTCCACCGTGTCGTCCACCCGGGCGGGAAGCCCCAGTAGGGTCCGGGGTCGCCGTCGAGCTCGACCGCGACCCGCGCCGTCAGCTCGAGGAGCTCGCTCTCGAGGTGCCGGCGGAAGGCTTCGGCCGTGGCGTCGTCGGCGTCGGGAGCGATCCAGTACGGTCCGCTGGCCAGGGTGAGCCGGCGGTTGAAGGGCAGGGGGATCTGGGTGCGGTCCCAGGTGCGGAGCGTGATGCCGCGTGCGTAGTGCGTCCGCACGAGCACGATCGGGGCGCGGCAGGCCTTCGCGATCGCGACCGCGCCTGGCTTCAAGCGATAGACCGGACCCTGTGAGCCGTCGACGGTGAGGCCGTAGATCACCCGCGGCGTCGTCTCCATGTGCTCGATCAGGTCGCCGAGGACGTCGCGCCGCCGCGATTTCGATCCCGAGCCGCCCCGGAACACGACGAAGTTGCAGAGCCGGAGCATCTCGCTGATGACCTCGCCGAAGTCGCTGACGGAAGCCAGTGTGTGGCCGTGGAAGTGGCGGTAGTTGTAGGCGACGGTGAAGACCTCCTCGTGCCAGAGCGCGGCGACGGCGCGATCGTGGCGATGCACGGCGCCGAAGAGGACGTCGTCGAGGCTCTGGCCGTCCTCCTTCGAGGTCACGCGCACGAGCCACATGTAGGCCAGGTAGAGACGCGGCAGGACGATGGCGGCGAGCCCGATGAGCCGCGCGGCGAGTCGGCGCCGCACGCGCTTCGCGAGCCGCGGCGGCTTCCGGGCGGGGGCCGCTCCGAGGTCGGCGCCGGTGCGCGGCGCCTCGTCGGCAGGCGGCTCGGCGTCGGTGGCGCGGGGATCGGACGACGCGGTCACGGGCGGCATCTATAGCACCATCGTCGCCGTGTCTTTCGCCCACCCGAGCGTGGCGAGTCGCGGCGCCCGAGCGCGGCCTTCACCGTCGGCGTCGTCCGGATCGATTGCCGCGCCGGCGACGTCGAGGCCGGCGCGACCGCCGCGTCGAGCCGATCCGCGTCGTCTACCAGGTTGCTGAAAAAGGGCCATCTGCCGCGTTGCTCCCTCCTTCGCTTGTGCGGCGTAGCTCCGCTACGCCTCCGCGCTCAGTCGGTCGCGCCTTGCAGCTGACCCTTTTCGAGCAACCTGCGGGGGCTGCCAGGTGCGCGTGGTTGGACGCTCGCTTCGCTCGCGTCCATCAATCCCACTGACGCGTATCCGTCTGGTTCGAAAGAGCTCTGAAAGAGAAAAGAATGAATGAGCGGAAGCGAAGCGACGCTCACACCATGCGCGAGTGGCAGCCCCGGCAGGTTGCTCGAAAAGGGTCAGCTGCAAGGCGCGAGGGAGCGAACGCGGAGGCGTAGCGGAGCTACGCCGCACAAGTGAGCGACCGAGCAACGCGGTAGATGGCCCTTTTTCAGCAACCTGCTACGGGCAGCTCGGCGTGATCGCGACGTCGGCGTTGAGCAGGGTCGTGTCGAGCGTGCCGCCCGCCGACATGCCGACGCAGCCACCGCCGGTCGTGGCCTTGCCGCTCGCCGTCAGGCTTCCGGACGGCGCGAGCGCTTCGACGACGCCGCCCGAGCGCACGTCGTAGGCGCCCGCGAGGCTGAACGTCCCGGCACCGCTCTGCGCGAAGCGTACCTCGCCGCCGTCGCGCCCGAGGAAGCGCGTTTTCTGACCGACCGTGATGCCGACGCCGTCGATCGTCGCCTGACCGCCCGCCGTCTTGGCGGTGAGCTCCACCGTGGCAGCGCCGATCGTCACCGCGCCGCCCGCCGCCGAGACCGTGAGCAACCCACCGGTACCCGAGCTGCCCTTCACCCGCAGCTTGCTGGAATCCACGGTGACGTCGCCGCTCACGGGGCCGCCGGCGAGCGTGATCGCTCCGCCGTTCACCTTCCCGCTCGCGTCGATGTCGGCCTTCACCAGATCGACCGCCGTGGTGGCCGTGAGCTCGACCGTACCGCCGTCGCCCGTGCGGCCGCGCGCGTCGATGTCCTGCTTGGGCACGATGGTGGCAGCCGAGACGTCCACGAGACCGCCGATGCCGGCCCGCGCCTGGATGCGTGCCGAGATGGTGACCGTACCGCTCGGCGCCGAGACCATGAACGATCCGCCGGCGGTCTCGCCGCCCACCCGGACCTTGTCCTCGATCGTCACGTTGCCGTTCGGGGTCGCGATGAGTACGTCGCCGCCATCTCCGTCGCTGCCGCTCGCCAGGATCTGCTCGCGCAGCGTGACGTCGCTGGCGGCCCCGACGTTGATCGTCCCCGCGTTCAGCGGCGAGCCCACCCGGAGGTGATTCTCCGCCGTGACGCTCCCGGCGGTGCTGCCGATCGTGATCGTGCCGCCCGGAAGCCCCTCGGCGCGGACCCGCCCCTTCACCACGACGTTTCCCACCCCCGCGATCGAGATCGTACCCCCGGCGGTCGTGTCGCCGCCCTGCGCATCGACGACCGCCGTCTGATCGGTCTCGATGGTCCCGCCCGCCGTGAGCGTGATCGTGCCGCCCGTTGCCGTGACGTTGGCGCCCGAGGTCTTGGCGTTCAGATTGTCCTTCACGAGGAGATTGCCCGCCGCCGTGACGTCGATCGACCCGCTCGCGGCGGTGCCCGTGGCGTCGATCTCGCCGCGGAGCTCGATGTCGCCGACGGTCGATTCGAGCACGACGGCGGCGCCGTTGCCGACGCCGTTTCCGACGTGGCGGCCGTCGATCGGACCCTGCTGGAGGATCGTTTTCGCCGTGAAGTCCAGGGTGCCTCCGTCCGGCACGTCGATGGTCCCCGCGATGATCAGGTCACGGGCGCCGAAGTCGACGACGCACGGCGACTGTACCGCCACGGTGGTGATGGTGCAGGGATCGCCGGTACAGAGGTTGTCCGGATCGGCGCACGACACCTGCGCGAGCCCGCGCGACGCCGACAGCGCGACCGACGCTACGACCGTCATCAGGCGAACGAGACGCATGGGAGGCCTCCTTCATTTTTGCGAACCCGACCGACCGGAGCGGCGTGCGGAGGAACCGGGAGACGCCGCCATTCCGTCCGTAGCCTCACCAGAGAGGACCAGTCAACGAAAAACGGCGTGCGCTTCGCCGTCCGTTCACTCGGCGATCCCTTGTGGGGTAGAGCTCTCGGCGTGCTTTCGCAGCCCCCCGCCGTCGAGCGCGGTCTCGTCCTCGCGTTGCTCGCCTTCCTCGCGCTGAACGCGCTCGTGGTGGCGCGCGCCGACACGCCGACCGTCGACGAGTTCGTGTATCTGCCGGCGGGGCACTATCACCTCGTGACCGGCGACCTGACCTTCGACCCGACCAATCCGCCGCTCCTGAAGATGGTGATGGCGCTGCCGCTGCTCGCGATGGACGTCCGGGCGGAGCGCGATCCGCGCTGGCGCGACGATCGCACCGGGTGGGGGCCGTGGGTGTACGGAACGCGCTTCATGGAAGTGAATCGCGCCCGCTATTTCGACGCCTTCTTCGCGGGGCGCCTCACGACGATCGTGCTCGCGCTCGCGACCGGCGCGCTTCTCTGGTGGTGGGCGCGGCGCGCGACGACGCCCGCCGCGGCGCTGGGCGCGCTCTTTCTCTGGTGCACCCAGCCGACGGTGATCGCGCACGGCGCACTCGCGACGCTCGACATGGGCGTCACGGCCCTCGTCTTGGCGGCGTTCGCGGCGCTCGCGCGCTTCGCCGAGAGCGAAGAGCGGCCGTGGGCGGCGGTGGCCGGCGGGCTCTTCGGGCTCGGCATCGCGGCGAAGGGCGTGACGCTGATCTTCGCGCCGCTCGTGCCGCTCCTCCTGGCGCTCGGCTGGCGCGGCCGGGGCCGCGAGCGCGTGCTCGAGCTCGCCGACGGGCTCGTCGTGTTCGTGGTCGCGGCGTGGGTGACGCTGCTCGCGGTCTACCGGTTCTCCGGCTTCCCGTTGCCGGCCCCCGTGATCGAGGGCATCCGCTTCCAGGCGAAGGCCAGCAGCACGGGGGAGTTTCCCGCCTTCCTGAACGGCCAGTGGTCGCAGACGGGCTGGTGGTACTACTTCCTGGAAGCCTTCGCGCTGAAGACACCGCTCGCGACGATCGCGCTCGTGCTCGCGGGGCTCGTCGTGGTTGCGCGCCGCCGCGTGCGCGCCGACCTCTGGTTCGTCCTGCCGCCGCTGCTGCTCTTCTACGTGCTGTCCTTCCACTTCGGGAAGAACTACGGCGTCCGCTACCTGCTCCCGGCGCTGCCGTTCCTCTTCGTTCTGGGGGGGCGGGGCGCCGACGCGCTGCTCGGGAGCCGCCGCGCGAGGGCCGCGCTCGCGGCCCTCGCGGTCTGGCAGGTCGGGGCGTGCGTCGTGAACGCCCCGCACCACCTCGCGTACTTCAACGAGCTCGCGGGCGGCGTCGACCACCACCGCCGGCTCCTCCTCGACTCGAACCTCGACTGGGGCCAGGACCTCGGGCGCCTGAAGACGTGGCTCGACGGGCAGGGGACGAACCGCGTCGCGCTCGCGTACTTCGGCCACGTCGACCCCGGCCTCTACGGGCTGGAGTGGACGCCGCCGCCGCCGGCGCCGACGCCGGGCAGGTACGTCGTGAGCGCCAACTATCTCGCGGGCTATGCCTACGCGATCACCTACGCCCGCGACCGCATGATCGGGGTCCGGCGCGGCCAGTGGTCGTGGCTCGATCGCCTCCCGCCGACGGCGCGGATCGGCCGCTCGCTGCTCGCCTTCGACGTCGGCGACGACGACGTGCGCCGCCTGGCGGCGGAGCCGGCGCGGTGAGCGGCGGTCGTGCCTCGGCCGCGTCTCGTCCGCCGCGGCCGGGTGTGGGATAGCCACTGCGCCGTGTCCGTCCTTCGCCGCCTCGCCGGTTTCCTTCTCTGGCTCGTGTTCGTCCTGGCGCTCGCCGAGGGCGCGGTCCGCCTCGCGGGCTTCGTGCTGCGCCGCGATCAGGCGCTGCCGCCGGCCCGTGCCGGCGCGAACACGATCTACTGCGTCGGCGACTCCTTCACGTACGGCCAGGGCGTCGCGCGCAGCGAGGCGTGGCCGCAGGTGCTGGCGCGTCTCCTCGACGCCGCCGGCGAGCGCGACGTGCGCGTGCAGACGCTCGCCGAGCCGGGCCGGTCGAGCTCGGTCGCCATGCTGGACGTCGCGCGGGCGCTTGCGGCCGGCGACGCCCGCCTCGTCCTCGTGATGACGGGATGGAACGCCAACGACGGGGATTTCGCGGCCTGGTCGTCGGCGCGCGCCCGCGCGGTGCCGTGGACGGCGCGGGCCGAGCTCTGGCTCACGCGCTCGCGGCTCTACCGCGTGCTGAAGCACGCGGCGACGTATCGCGGCCGGACGCTCGTCCTCGACGACGTCGCGGTGATCCCCCAGACGACCGGCATGCAGCTCTACGACTTCCGCGCCTACCAGGAGATCGCGCGCGGCAACCTCGAGCGCATCGCCGCGATGTGCCACGCGGCCGGCGTGCCGTGCGCGCTCCTCACGTATCCGCACCAGGACCTGCCGCCGAATCCCTACACGACCAGCGAGTACTACCACGCCCTCTTCGGGCGGACGCCGATCGGCGACGCGGACTACCTCGTGCGCGATCGCCTCCCCGGAGAGATCGCGATCGACGCCGTGATCCGCACGGTCGGCGAGCGGACGGACGTTCCGGTGATCGATACGCAACCGGCCTTCCTCGCCGCGACCGGCGGCGGTCTCTTCCAAGCGGACTGGCACCACCCGACCGCTTCCGGCCATCGCGTGATCGCGGAAACGGTCTTCGCGTGGTTGAGCCGCCGAGCCGCGCCCGAGGCGCCGCCGAAGCACTGAGCCATAGCATCGCCGTCCCGACCGACGCGAGATCGTGACTCCGCCGTCGGGCCGTGGGTCGCTTTGCGAGCGACAGACAGCTCGCTCGACCCCGCGACGTGGTGTCAGCGGCGGGCCCTCCGCGCGGGGCCCCAGGAACCGGGAGCCGCAAAGCGACCCACGGCCCGACGGCGCGACGCTGGCAGACGTCGCTCGAGACGACGGCGCGATCAGCTCCCGCTCCGACAACTCGCGAGCAGCGCATCGGCCTGCGAATCGTCGGGGCGCAGTCGGCGGAGGTCCTCGCGGATCTCGACCGCCTCGTCGCAGCGGCCGAGCGCCACGCGGAGGCGGAGCGCGCGGCCGAGCACGTTCGGATCGCGCGGCCGCGTACGCACGGCGCGCCGGCTCGCGGCGAGCGCCGGCTCGGGTCGGCCGTCCATCTGGTGGACGGTCGCGAGGTAGGTCTCGGCCTCCCAGACGTGGAAGCCGTGGCGGACGGCGCGCTCGAGCGCCGGTACGGCGGCGGCGAGATGGGCGCGCTGTCCGGCGCCGCTCGTCCGCTCCGCGAGCGCGAGCTCGAGGCGGCCGATCCAGAGCTGGGTCTGCCCGGGTCCGCGCTGCGACTCGCCCGCCTCCGCGCGGCGCAGGTAGCCGAGCGCGGTCTCGAGCTCGCCGCGGCGCTCGTGCGCCTCCGCGAGCTTCTGCCACTCGCTGTCGAACCAGACGTCCCCGTCGAGGCAGATCGCGGGCGCGTGCGCCGTCGCCGGCTCGCAGTAGGCGTGGTTCACGAAGACGCCGGCCGCGACGAGGCCGGCGACGAGCGCCGCGAGCGGCCGCCAGTCCTCGCGCGGCAGGATGCGGATCGCCCGGTCGACGGCCACGGCCGCGAACACCATCAGGAACGGCAGCGCCGGCATGCGGTAACGGGAGCGGACGTAGAAGAGCGCGATCACCCCGAGGTAGCCGAGGCAGACGACGTAGAGCGGCCGCGCCGCCGGGTGGCGCGCGGCGAGCACGAGCCCGAGGAGCCCGAGCGGCCCGACGATCGCGAAGCTCGTGCCGGCCCAGAGCCAGGGCAGGTACTGCGCGCGGATGAAGGCGAAATGGTAGCTGTCGGGGATCTCGTAGCTGTTCCAGAGGACGGTGACCTTCCTCGCGGTGGTGGCGACGAAGTCGATGGGGTGTGTCGCGGCCCACCCCGCGGCCTTGCGCGCCCAGTGGCGGGACACGCCGGCGGGCGTGAGCGCATGGCCGGCGGCGCGCTCGGCGAGGAGCTTCGAGTCGCCCTCCTCGAACTCGGGCACGTCGCGGAGGCCTTTCGGCCGGCCGGAGAGACCCGTGGTGAGCGGGTTGTTGCCGAGGTAGAGGTTCAGCCCGGCGTCGCCGCTGGTCAGCATGAGCCCGCCGCCCCGCACGCTGTTCCACAGGATGACGGGTGCCAGGGCGATGAGCGCGCCGCCGAGGAAGCACGCCGCGAGACGGCGGGCGACGGGTTTCGGGGCGACGCCGCCGAAGCCGGCGTAGAGTCCGAGGCCGACGAGCGCCGGGAGCCATTGCCCGACGCCGATCACGGTGACGCCGAAGGCGAGACCGGCCGCCGCCATGACGGCGGCCCGCCGCGCGGCGAGCGCGCGCAGGAAGAGCAGGAATCCGACGAGGCCGCCGAAGATGAGGAGCGCCGTTTTTCCGAGCGAGATCTCCTCGAGGACCATCGGGCCGTAGGTCGCGAGCAGGAGCCCGGCGACGAGGCCGATCCGGCGGTCGAAGATCGTCGTGCCGACGATCGTGAGGAGTCCCGTGCTGGCGGCGCCGAGCGCGGCCTGGATCGCGCGCGGCGGCCACGGGGAGGGCCCGAAGATCGTCGTCACGACGGCCAGGTAGTAGGCGTAGAGGGGCGACTGGTAGAAGTGCCTGGCCGGAAACCAGTGGCCGGCGAGGATCTCGCTCGCCCAGACCTGGTAGCCGCGCGCGTCGATGTTGTCGATCTGGAGGTAGGGCGTCGCGGTCATCTGCCCGAGCGCGATCACGCGCACGACGAGCGCCACGGCCACGACGAGCGCGACCGACGGCCAGTGCACCGGCCCGCCGGCGGCCCACGTCGGCCACTCGAAGGGAGCCGTCGCGCGCTCGCGTTTCTCACGTGCCTTCTTTCCCATCCGGTGGTCGCCCGGATTCGTAGCGTGTCGCGCCGAGCGACGGAACACCGGGCAGGTGCCGCCGGCGCTCTTCACCGCGGGCGCGCCGCGGCTCGCGTCGCGGCGGAAGCCGTTGCCGCTCTCGATCGCGCGCACCATGCGAAGTCCGTCGAAGTGTCGAGGAAGATCAGCGGGTTTCGGTTGTCCGGTCGGGCATTCCGTGGCACCAAGCCAGGGGCGCATGGCGGGCACGCTCTACGTGGTGGCGACCCCGATCGGGAACCTCGGCGACCTGACGGAGCGGGCGCGGGCGACGCTCGCCGCGGTCGACCTGATCGCGGCCGAGGACACCCGGCGGACCGGGCGTCTGCTGTCGCATCTCGGCATCAGCCGGCCGCTCCGGAGCTACTACGACGCGGTCGAGGCTGTGCGTGCGCCGGCGCTCGTGGCCGAGCTCGTCGCGGGCCGGTCGGTCGCGCTCGTCTCCGACGCGGGGACCCCGGGGATCGCCGACCCAGGCTACCGCATCGTCCGGGCGGCGATCGCGGCCGGGGTGCCGGTCGTGCCGGTGCCGGGCCCGTCGGCGCTGACGGCGTTCCTGCCCGTGTCGGGTCTCCCGACCGACCGTTTCGTCTTCGAAGGCTTCCTCCCGGCGCGGGCAGGCGAGCGCCGCCGACGGCTCGCCGCGCTCGCCGGGGAGCCGCGGACGCTCGTCTTCTTCGAGACTGGGCCGCGCCTCGCGGCGTCCCTCGCCGACCTGGCGGCCGCTTTCGGTCCACGGCCCGCCGCGATCGGCCGGGAGCTCACGAAGCTCCACGAGGAGGTCGTCCGCGACGATCTCGCCGGCCTCGCCGCGCGCGCCGAGACGCTGGTCGCGAAGGGCGAAATCGTGATCGGGGTCGCGGGCGCGCCCGCGCCGGCGCGCGACGCCGTCGATTCCGCCGATGCCGGGCTCGCCGACGAGATCCGGCGGCGCCGGGCCGCCGGCACGAGCGTGCGCGACGTCGCTGATGGCCTCGCGCGCGAACGCGGCCTCAATCGTCGCGCCGTGTACCGCCTCGTCCTGACGCTCGAGCGCGCGTGATCGGCACGGCCGGCGAGCGGGGAACGACGGTGCGTTTCGCGACGGCCCTCGAACGCGCGATCGGCGCCGACGTCCGCGAACGGTAGGGCGCCGGCTACGGCGCGCACTCGCAAGGGTACGCGGCGAACTGCGGCACCCGCAGGCGGTCGATGCAGAGCACTTCGTGCTCGGCGATGCAGGCGGTGCACTCGACGAGCTCGGCGAGCGTCCCGACCGGGCGGTCGCAGTAGGGCCCGCCGTCCGGCACCTGCAGCTCCGGGCAGACCGCGGGAAAGCCGATCGCGGACGGCGCGAAGTCGTCACCGGCGCCGCTCCCCGCGATCGCCTCGCCGTCGAGACGGACGACGGTGTCGTCGCAGCGCCGGTCGTCGCCGCCGCAGGCGCGGCAGATCGCGGCGACGCGCTTGGTGTCGGCCTTCGCGATCCGGCGGGCCGCCTTGCGCGGCGGCGTGCCGTCCGCGGCCGCGGCGTTCGGGCAGACGTCGGCGTGCTTGCCCGCGGCGCGCGCCTCCCAGCACTTGCGGAGCTGCTGCTCCTTGGCGACGGCGAAGCGCGCGTTGGCGGAGCCGATCGTGCGCTGGCAGCGGTTCAGCGCCTGCGCCGGGTCGGTGTCGACGAGCGATCCGTAGGCGAGCGCGCGCGCCTGCTCTACCGCCGCGTCACCGACGCAGGCGATGCAGGCGGCGATGTCGCCGCAGTCGGTGATGGCGGCCGAGCATTCCGGAGCGTCGGCGTTCGGGAGCCCGGGGCAGACGGCGGGCCAGCCGAGGGTCGCCGGGAGGGGCTCGTCGGCGAGGTTGCCGCCGCACGTCTTGTCGCCGCCGCCGCACGCCTTCGCGATGCCGCGTCCGAGCTTCGCCTTCGCGGTGGCGATCGCGGCGGTCGCCGCGGCGTCGGGGCAGCGGCCGGCGGCGGTGCCCTTCAATCCCGCCTGCTCGCAGCGCTCGATCGCCCGGCTGTGGCTGGCCAGGAACTTCGACGCCGCCTTGGCGATGGCCGTCCGACATTTCGCCGCGCCCGGGGCGACCGGCTGCTCCACGAGCGGCGGAGGCGCGGGTGTGCAGGTCGCACGCGGCGTCGGCGTGACGGTGGCCGTGGCGGTCGCGGTCGCAGTCGCGCTCGGTGTCGGGGTCGGCGTGACGCTCGGCGTGCCGGTCGTCGTCGCGGTGGCGGTCGCGCTCTCCGTCGGGGAGGGCGTCGTCGTCGCGGTCGGGGTGGCGCTGAGCGTCGGCGTCGGCGTCTCGGACGGCGTCGCGCTCGGCGTGAGCGTCGGCGTGCCGGTCGTCGTCGTGGTCGGCGAGGCGGTCGTCGTCGACGTCGGAGTCGTGGTCACCGTGGGTGTCGCGCTCGCCGTCGCCGTGCGGGTCGGCGTCGGCGTGATCGTCGGGGTCGCGGTCCGCGTCGCGGTCGGCGTGGCGGTGCGGGTCGCGGTGCGCGTCGCCGTCGGCGTCGCCGAGAGCGTGGGAGTCGGCGTTGCCACGGGCACGCTGTTGAAGAACCAATTGTAGCCCGTGTTGAAGTAGACGGTCGCCGACGTCACCACCACGTGCTCGCCGTTCACGAGGAACGCGCCGCCGGCGTTGCACTGGGCGAAGCCGGTTTGCGCGTCGTCGAAATCGAGGACGATGTTGCAGCTCGTCGTGAGCCCCGCGTACGAGAGCGCCACCGTATAGTCGTCGCTCGTGCCGGCCGCGAGGTCGAGGCCGGTCATGCCGAGGCGGAAAATCGCGACGTCGTCGGTCGCGAGCCGGCGCTGGTCCTCGTCGAAGAAGGCGCCTTGCTGCATGACGGCCTCGGTGTTCGGGTAGCCGAGAAGGCTCGCGACGGTGCGGTCGGCATTGGTCGGGAAGAGGTGGCCGCTCGGCAGGTCGGCGACGTTCCGGCTGTAGGTGGTCGCGTCGACGACGCCCGCGATCGTGAAGGGGTCGTCGTTCGAGGTGCGGAACCAGTGCAGGTTCACGTCGTCGCCGCGCGCGTCGTCGCTCGAGCCGATCACGTCGTCGGCGCCGTCGTCGACGTCGAAGACGTCATCCGCGCCGTTCGTCGACTTGGTGTAGTTCTGGTCGTTGCCGGTGAGCCCCGACTCGGTCGAGAGGTTCGGGTGGGCGAGCCCGAGGCAGTGCCCGACCTCGTGGAGCGCCGTGGACTCGAAGTCGATCTGGTTCGAGGCGATGTCGTTGGCGGCGCCGAAGAGCAGGTTCGGGCTCGCCGGCGCGAGGGCGTTCCACGTCGCGACGACGTTCCGCACCGGCTGCTCCATGCTCGCGGCGTTGGCGGAGGTGGGGTCGATGCAGACGGTGACGTTCAGCGTGCCGCCGGCGCCGGCGTAGCCGGATGGGTGGGTGACGACGTTCACCCCGTTCGCCTCGCCGGCGAAGATGAACGAGCCGGCGTGGGCGCGGACGGGAGCCGTCAACGTCGCGGCGAGGACCGCGGCGAGGGCGCGCGCGCGTCGGTCGGGCGCGTGCGGCCGCATCAGCGCACGCGGGCGAAGCCGGGCGACTCGCGCAGCGCGCGGAGCTCCTGCTCCGCCGCCGCGAGGTCGCGGAGGGCGGAGACGTCGGGATGCGCGGCGGCGTCGGCGTGGAGTCCGGTCCAGGCGACGCGCTTCACGACGTCGCGCGCTTCGCGCGCTCCCGGCGCCGCCGGAACGTAGCGCGCCAGCGACAGCTCGATCACGATCGTCGACGGGTCGGATGCCTCGAAGAGCGCGATCGGCCGCCGGGCGGCGCGGGCCCGCTCGCGCGCCGCCGCGCTCGCCGCGTGCGCCGCGGCGCGCGCGGCGGGGGCGTCGAACTCGAGGACGCCCTTGGCGGCGAGCGATGCGAGGAGCGCGTCGAGCTCGCGCGGCGCGAGGCGGCGCTCCCAGTCGCCGGCGCGCTTCATGTAGATGGGATAGTGGGTGAGGACGCGGCCGTCGCCGTAGACGGTCAGCGTCGGACCGCGGTCGGCCCCCGCGATCTCGCCGATCAGCTCGCGGTGGACGAGCACGACGGCGTCGGGACGGCGCGACGGCTCGACGAGCGGCGCGCCCGCCCGATCGGCGAGCGGCGCCGCGCCGGCGACGGACGCGAGCGTCGCCGTCCACAGCGCCGCCATGACAGACCGCATGCGTCCCCGAGCGCCGAGCATCCCGTCTCCCTAACGGCATCACGGCACGAAGAGTTGAGCCGCGCGTCGGGATGTGCCGCGGACGGCACCGTGATACGTCCGACGCGGTGGAGGAGCCGATCGTCGAGTCCGTGAGGCTGCGCAAACGCTGCGACAAGCACGAGGTGGTCTGCGGGGTGGACCTCATGCTCGCGATCTCGGCCGGAGGCTTCTTCCGCGCCATCATCTTCCCGCGCGTGCGCCTGCCCGGCCGGACGCGGGCCGCCGCGATGCTCCGGGTCGGGCGGCGGCTCGTCGCGTGAGGCGGCCGCCCGAGGGAGCCTGGCTGCGGTTCGCGATCGTCGCGTGGCTCGTCGCCCGCATCTACGCCGGGTACAAGCTCGTCCAGCTCACGGCCCGCCTCGGCTGGCCGCATGCCCGCGCGCGCTATGCCCGCCACGACCGCCGGAGCGCGCGCGCCGTGTACGGCATGGCGATCCGCCTGGAGGGCCTGCCGATCAAAGTGTGCCAGTTCCTCGGCTCGCGCGCCGACGTGCTGCCGGCGGACTACGTGACGATCCTCGCGCGGCTCCAGGACCGTGTTCCGCCCCGCCCGCTCGCCGTCATCACCGACGCGATCGAGCGCGAGCTCGGGCGGCCGTGGCGCGCGGCCTTCGCGGAGCTCGACCCCGTGCCGCTCGCGGCGGCCTCGCTCGCGCAGGTCCACCGCGGCCGCCTGCACGACGGCCGCGAGGTCGCGATCAAGGTGCAGTACCCGAACATCGCGCGTCTCGTCGCGATCGACCTCCGGAACTTCGCGTTCCTGGTGCGCATGCTGGCGCGGCTCGAGCCCGATTTCGACTTTCGCATCATCGTCGACGAGGTCGAGAAGTACGTGCCGCGCGAGCTCGATTTCGAGAACGAGGCCGACAACGCCGACCGCATGCGGCGGCTGCTCGCTGCGCGGCGCGACGTCGTCGTGCCGGCCGTCGTCCGCGAGCTCTCCACCACGCGGCTCCTGGTGATGGCGTACGAGCCCGGAGTGCGGCTCACCGACGTCGACGCCCTCCGCCAGCTCGGCATCGATCCCAGGGACATCGCGCGCCGCCTCCTCGAGGTCTTCTGCGACCAGATCCTGATCCACGGCTTCTTCCACGCCGACCCGCACCCCGGGAACGTCCTCGTGCAGCGCGACGGCCGCATGGTGCTGCTCGACTTCGGGCTCGCGAAGGACCTGCCGCCGGAGTTCCCCGCCGCCGTCGCGCGGCTCGCCGCCGCCATCATGAGCGGCGACCGCGCCGCCGTCGCGTCCGCGTTCCGGGCCCTCGGCTTCAAGACCCGCGACGACTCCGACGAGAGCCTGTGGTGGCTCGGGGAGGTCTTTCTCGGCTGGACCCTCCGCAACAAGCGCTCGCACGCCGATAGGGAGCTCGTGGATCTCGTGAACGCCGAGATGCCGCGCATCATGCGCGCCAACCCGGTCGTCGAGCTCCCCGGCGACATCATGTTGATCGGACGCGTGCTCGGGCTGCTGTCGGGCATCAGCAAGCAGCTCGGCTCGGATGTGGACGTCGCGGCGGTGCTGATGCCGTACCTCGGGCGCGTGATGCTCGGGGGCGGCGAGCCCTCGTCGGCGGGGTGAGCGTCAGCCGGCCGTGCGGTCGGCGAGGATGCGCTGCCAGAGACGAGCGCAGGGTGTTGGGAGCGCCGGAAGCGCGGCCGTCACTTCCGCTTCGATGGTAGGGACGGCATCGAGCAGCTGGTCCACGTCCCAGGCGTCCTGCGGGCCTCCGGCGTAGAGCTTGAGGAGCACGAGGTCGGCAGCGGTCACGACCGGGATCAGCGTGCCGCGAAGCATCGTGGGCCGTGCACGGGTGAGGACGTCGTTCTGCCATTGGCCTCGTCCGACGATGACATCGATCTGCGAGTCTGCCGACCGTAGGCGGACGACGCCGGCGAGCGGGTCGTCGGCATCGCCGCGTCGAATGTCGACATCGACCCCGTCCGCAACGAGCGCTTGCCATGGCGCGGGCTCCAAGCAGCGACGGTCGGTCACGAGGAAGTCGACGTCTTCGGAGGACCGGGTGACCCCGTGTACTGCCAGGGCCGTCGCACCGATGATGGCATGACGAATCCCCTGGCGCTCCAGCAAGGCGCTCACGTCGGCGAGGGTCATCCCAGGAGCGCGTCCATGCACGCGGACGCCCGGCGCCGTGCCTGTCGCCGCCGCTCGATCAAGATGCGCGCGGTGCGTGGCTCGATTCCCGCCGCTTCGGCGAAGATCGCAACGTCTCGGCGACCGAGCTCCATTGCCTTTTCGACGCGCTCGTCGGCCGTTCGGGCGGCGGTGCGTGCGCGCCTGGCGGTGAGATCCTCCTGCGCCACCGAACGACGTCGCATGGGGCGATAGTGCCATGCGGCGCGCCGCCCAGCCAGCGATGTCTCGTGGGCGGAAGCCGGGACGGGCGCGTCCGACGCGGAACGTGCGCTCGATCTCGCGTACTACCGGGACCGAGCGCAACGAGGGAAGGCCAGGACGAAGCCGCAGCGTGACGCGCGGGTAGCGTTCGAAAGACTTCATGCGAGCCATGACGCAGCTCGGGACGATCGCAGCGCGGCTTCCGCCCCGCCCGCGCGTGTCGTCCGCGCCGACTAGTTCCACTCGTCGCCGCTCGCGGCTTCCTTCGCGGCCGCTGCCTGGTCCGCTGCCCACTTCGCGTACTGCTCGGCGGTGTCGATCGTGACGTAGCCGCGCATGCGGTAGTGGCCGAGGCCGCAGAGCTGGGCGCAGGAGATCTCGTAGCTCCATGTGTCGTCGCCCTTGCGCTTCTTCATGTCGTCGCTCGTGACGGTCGGCTCGAACCAGACCGGGGTGACGAGGCCGGGGACGGCGTCCTGCTTCACGCGCATCTCCTGGAGGCCGAAGCTGTGGATGACGTCCATGCTGGAGAGGTAGACGATCGCCGGCGTGTTCACCGGGAGGTGGAGCTGGTTCACGGTGGTGAAGTCGTCGGCCGCCGCGGGATCGTTCTTGTCGATGCCGAGCGGGTTCGCCTGGGCGTCGATCAGCTTGATGTCGGTCTTGCCGAAGACGCCGTCAGCGCCCGGATAGTGGATGTTCCAGGCGAACTGCTGGCCGACGACGCGGACGCGGGTCGCATCCTTGTCGGCCGGGAAGTTGTCGACGCGCGCGGCCCAGAGGGGCACCGAGAAGCCGAGGAGCAGGACGGCCTCGGCGATCACGACCGCGACCTCGAGGTAGCTCGACGCGTGGCTCCGCACGCCGTCGGGGTTGGCGACCGGGTTCGCGGAAGCGCGGAACCTCACGAGCGCGATCACGAAGTAGATCGCCCAGCCGGCGAACAGCACGCCCATCAGGAGGTGGATGTAGAACATGAGGCGGTCGAGATCGCCGCCGTGGGCCGATGCGAGCGCGGGGAGGAACAACAATCTCTGGATGTCCATGGCGTCCCTTTCTAGCCCTTCACGAGACGGAACATCGGGCGCGGTTGCGGATCGCGAAAACCGCGCGCGCGCCGACGGAGATGGAAGAAGAAGATCCCGAAGCCGATCTGGACGAGGACCATGACGCCGAGCAGGAACCAGACGCCCTGCTCGGCGCCCCTGGTCATCTGCGCGTTGGGGTCGCCGAAGCAGACCGAGCACGCGTCGGCGGCGCGGGCGGACAGCAGCACCAGGGCGACGACGAGCGCGGTCATTCGCCCATGCCGCGCGTCTTCACGAGGAACCAGCGGCCGTACACGAGGAGACCGACCGCCGTCGCCGCGGAGCCGCCCGCGCCGAGCAGCATCCCGCCGCCGCCTCCGGTCTTCCACTGCGCCCAGCACCACGTCCCGAAGACGACGGAGAGCGCGGTCGCGGCCGCGATGAAGACGACGTGGATGTGCTTCAGCGACATGCACGATCCTAATGGTGGGCGCTCTCGGACGCGTGCGTCCCGGAGATCGAGTTCGCGGGCATGTTCGGCGTCGTGATGTGGTCGAGGCTGGTGGCGATGGGCAGCAGGAGCAGCGCGACCGCGAAGACGCCGGTCAATGCCAGGATCAGCAGCACCACCTGCCGCTCCGAGATCAGGTGCATGAAGAAGAGCGCCACGAGCGAGGCTTTGACGGTCGCGATGAGGAGGGCGATCGCGACCGCTTCGTGGATCTCCAGATGCAGGTAGGAGACGGCGACGGTGACGAGCGTCAGCACCATCAGGGTGGCGAACACCATGATGTACGTGCGGACGTGCTTGTCGATCTCGGCCGGGTCGTGGGCGGCGTGAGCCGCGTGACTGTCGCTCATGCGCGTCTCCTTAGAGCAGATACAGGATCGGGAAGAGGAAGATCCACACCAGGTCGACGAAGTGCCAGAAGAGTCCGGAGTACTCGACGCGGTGTCCGAGCAGCTCGCGATCGTGGTCCCAGTAGCTCGGTGCGGCGAAGAGGAAGTAGGCGTTGGTGATCATGCCGCCGATCACGTGCAGGCCGTGCAAGCCCGTCATGATGAAGTAGATGGCGAGGAAGTTGTTGGTGCTCGGCAAGAGGTGGTGCTCGAACTTCGCCGAGTACTCGACGTACTTGATGCCGAGGAAGCAGAATCCGAGGAGCACCGTGGCGCCGAGAAACATGCGGTATGCGCCGAAGTCGTTCCGCATGAGCGACGCCCATGCCATGACCATCGTGACCGACGAGGTGATCAGCACGATCGTGTTCACGGTCGCGAGCGGGACGTTCAGGATCGACGAGCCGTGCGGCCATTCGACCGCGGTCGTGCGCAGCACGATGTAGCTCGCGAAGAAGGCGCCGAAGAGCATCACTTCCGAGGCGAGGAAGCACCAGATGCCGATCTTGCCGTTGGTGAGGCCCGTGTCGGGCCGCGCCTCGGTGATGTAGGGAATCAGCTCCTGGGACATCGCTCAGGCCTCCTGCGCTTGCGGACGGAAGTCGGCGTGGTAGCCGTGCGGGCTGTAGTCGTACGGGCCCCGGTACACGACCGGATCGTGGAGGAAGTTGCCGTGCGGCGGCGGCGAGGGCGCCTCCCACTCGAGGGTCGTCGCCTTCCAGGGGTTCTTGTCGACGGCTTTTCCGCCGCGGATGCTCCAGAAGAAGTTGAGGATGAAGAGGATCTGGGCGGCGCCCATGATCCACGCCGCCCAGGACGACACGCCGTTCAGCCAGAGCACGTGCTGCCCGTGGGCGTAGCTCGCCCCGCCGTCGTAGAGCCGGCGCGAGACGCCGGCGAGGCCGATCCAGAACATCGGCATGAACACGCCGTTCATGCAGAGGAAGGTCAGCCAGAAGTGCAGCTTGCCGAGCGTCTCGTTCATCACGCGCCCGGTCGCCTTCGGGAACCAGTAGTAGATGCCCGCGAAGAAGGCCATGACGGTGCCCGGCGCCACGACGTAATGGAAGTGGCCGATCACGTAGTACGTGTCGTGGAGGTGGATGTCCGAGGAGGTCAGGCCGAGCGGTAGGCCCGTGAGGCCGCCGATCCCGAACATCGGCAGGAACGCGAGGGCGAAGAGCATGGGCGTCGTGTAGCGGATCGACCCGCCCCAGAGGGACAGGAAGAGCGCGGTCAGGACGACGACCGACGGCACCGAGATGATCATCGTCGTCGTCTGGAAGAAGGCCGCGATCGCGGACCCCATGCCCGTCATGAACATGTGGTGCGCCCAGACGATGAACGACATGAAGCCGAGGAAGATGATCGAGTAGACCATCGCGGTGTAGCCCCAGAGCGGCTTCCGGGTGTTGTTCGCGAGCACCTCCGCGACGATGCCCATGGCCGGGAGGATCAGGACGTAGACCTCGGGATGGGCGAGGAACCAGAAGAGGTGCTGCCAGAGGAGCGGGTTGCCGCCGCCCGCCACGTTCAGCGGCGCGCCGCTGATGACGAGGCCGCTCGGCAGGAAGAAGCTCGAGCCCGCGATACGATCCATGAGCTGCAGGAGGGCGCCCACCTCGAGCGGGGGGAACGCCAGCAGCAGCAGGAAGGACGTCACGAACTGCGCCCACACGAAGAAGGGGAAGCGCCAGAAGCTCATCCCCATGGTGCGGAGCTGGATGGTCGTGACGATGAAGTTGATCGCGCCGAGCAGCGACGACGTGATGATGAAGATCATCGCCACGATCCAGCCGGTCTGGCCGGGGTTGATGTTCGCGAGCGGCGAGTACGAGGTCCAGCCCGACTGCGCGGCGCCGCCCGGAAGGAAGAAGGTCGCGAGCATCATCACGCCGCCCACGAAAAAGAACTGGTAGCTCATCATGTTGAGGCGCGGGAACGCCATGTCCTTGGCGCCGATCTGGAGCGGCAGCACGTAGTTGCCGAAG
Organism: Deltaproteobacteria bacterium; assembly: GCA_020848745.1. Lineage (NCBI taxonomy): Bacteria > Pseudomonadati > Myxococcota > Myxococcia > Deltaproteobacteria bacterium. The sequence continues at coordinate 87,023 of JADLHM010000056.1, forward strand.
CCGCCGACGCCGAGGGGCACGACGCCGAGGAAGACCATGATCGTGCCGTGCATGGCGCCGAGCTCATTGTAGAAGTCGGGCGTCATGACCCCGCCCGGCATGCGCGCCTCGCCGAACCAGGAGCCGATGAGCGGCAGCGGCTGGCCCGGATAGGCGAGCTGCCAGCGCATCAGCATCATCAGCGTGAAGCCGAACATCAGGAAGAAGAGCGCGGTCACGGCGTACTGGATCCCGATCGTCTTGTGGTCGGTCGAGAACACGTACGTGCCGAGGAACCCGGGCGCGTGATGGCCGTGCCCGTCGTCGTGCGCCTCCGCGTGCTCGCGGGCGGGGGAGTCGTGTCGTGCGTCCATGCGATCCGCTCCTGTTCCCTGAGTCGGGCGGGGCGCCCGCGTCCGCCGCGGACGCCCCGCATCGACCACGTGCTCAGTTGCCGCCGGGGGCGCTGAACTTGAAGTCGACCGTCTTGCTCTCGCCGTCGGCGACCGTGACCTTCTCGACCTTGGAGCCGAGCTTTTCGTGCCAGGCCTCGATCTCGTAGGTGCCGGCGGGGAGGTCGCCGTCGAGCTTGTACTTGCCGTCCTCCTTGGTGACCGCGAAGTACGGGTGCTCGAAGATCGAGACGTGCGCGGTCATCCACGGGTGGACGTCGCACTTCACCTGGAACGGCGTCACCTCCACCTTGTCGAACGTGTGCTCGGCGCTCTTGCGGGTCGCCGGCATCGCCATGTTGAACTGGCCGTTCACCTTCGGGAGCGCGTGGACGTTGTGGAGCACGCCGTCCGAGTTCAGCACCTTGAGCGGCTGGCCGACCTGCAACGCGAACACGTGCGGCTTGTACTGACAGCCGCTCTGATCCATCACGAACGCCTCTTTCGGCGCGGGGTACGTCTTGCCCGCCGGAAGGCCGCTCTTCACCGACACGATGATGTTGCCCATCGTGTTGCCGGAGCCGAGCACGAGCATCTCGTTGGCGACCGGGCTCGAGTGTTTCGCGGCGCACGCCGGGTCGGCGTCCATGGCGAGCGGCTTCAGGTTGGGAACTTTGCCTTCGTACGTGATGGTGCCGGTGACGGTGGCGCCGGCGAAAGCCGTCGACGCGGCAAGAGCAACGAGCAGCCCGCTGGCGATGAGCAGCCCACCGGCCAGGCCGCGCCCGAACATCTTCGAATGACCCATGTGATCCTCCTCGAGAGAAGTGTGAAGGGTGAAGCTCAGACGTTTTCGAACGAAAGCGATTCGGAGAGCCGCGGATCCCCGAGGGGCACCAGTGCCCGCCGGCTCGATACCCACCCGATCGCCGCGAGGAAGACGCCGCCGACCGCGCAGAACGCGCCGACGTCGATCAGCCCGAGCCGCGCGCCTTCGTGGTGCAGCACCGGCATGACGGCCCAGTGGAGATCGAGGAAATGCATCGACAGCTGCCACACCGCCGCGACGACGAGCAGGCCGGAATTGCGCTTCACGGCTCGGGGCATGAGGAAGAAGAAGGGGACGAGGAAGTGCCCGCCGGCGAGGAGCACGCCGATCGACTGCCACGATCCGACCTGCCGCTTCATGTAGTAGATCGTCTCCTCGGGGACGTTCGCATACCAGATCAGGAAGTACTGGGAGAAGGCGATGTAGGTCCAGAAGATCGTGAAGCCGAAGAGCAGCTTGCCGACGTCGTGCAGGTGCTCGACCGTGACGACGCCGCGAAGCGCGCCCTGCGCGTAGGCGAAGTGGACCAGGAGGATCACGAAGGAGAAGATCGCGACGACCGCCCCCGAGAAGAAGTAGACGCCGTACATCGTCGAGTACCATGCGGGCTCGAGGGACATCATCCAGTCGATCGCGGCGAAGCTCGTGGTGAGCGCGAAGACGACGATGCCGATCGGCGCGGCTCCGCGCAGACGCGCGCTGATCCGCTCGTCGCCGCTCTGGTCCTGTTTCTGCGACTGGGTGGAGAAGAAGATCGCGAGGACGCTCCACGCCGTGAAGTAGAAGATCGCGCGGAGGAACCAGAAGCCCTCGTTCAGGAAGGGCGCCTTCCCTTGGAGGAGCGGGCTCTTGGCGACCTCCTCCGGACGGGTCCACTCGTAGAGCTCGTGGCGTCCGAGCCAGATCGGGACGAAGAGGAGCGCGAAGACGGGCAGCGTCGCCATGACGTTCTCGACGACCCGGCGGAGCGACACGCCCCAGGCGGCGCGGGTCACGGCGAGGGTCAGCACGAAGAAGAGGCCCCCGAGGGCGATGCTGAGGAAGTACAGATAGGCGACCAGCCAGGAGAAATAGAACTGCGGGGTGCCGCCCGCGAGCCCGGCCGACACGCCGGTCCCGATGATCGCCAGCGCCGCCCCGGCGCCCGTCAGCCGCGCGAACGCGCGGCCGCCGTGCCGGGCGGGGTCGATCGCGACCGGCGGAGCGTGGCTCACGAGGCCGCGCCCTCGCGCCGGCGCACCAGCTGGACACGCGTCGCGCCGGTGCCGCTGAGCAGCCGCTCGGTGGCCGCCGCGTCGAACTTCGGATCCCAGGCCTCTACCGAGATGAAGAATCCGTCGTCGGTGACCTTCTCGAAGCGCTCGGCGCCGAAGAGGGGATGGAAGAGCATCGGCAGCTTGTTGAAGGCGAACATGCCGAAGACCGTCGCCAGGGCCGCGAGGAGCACGCCGCACTCGAACGTGATCGGCACGTAGGGCTGCCAGTTGAAGAGCGGCTTGCCGCTGATGACCATCGGGTAGGCGATCGCGTTCGCCCAGAGCTGGAGCGCCATCCCGCCGACCGCGCCGCCGACGCCGAAGGTGAGGGCCACGTAGGGGAGGCGCGAGCGCCCGAGCCCCATCGCCTTCTCGATGCCGTGGACCGGGAAGGGCGAGTGGGCGTCCCATTTTTCGTAGCCCGCGTCGCGGACCTTCTCGCAGGCGCGGAAGAGCGCGCCCGCCGAGTCGTACTCGGCGAGGAGGCCGAAGTAGTCGCCTTCCGGGAAGAGCCGCGGAACGAGGCCCATCAGCGCGCGCCCTCCGGTGCGAGCCGGCCGGCTATCGCCGGCGTCGCGTGACGCCCGCCCGCGTGGTGCGGGTCGGCCGCGGGCAGCACGGACTTCACCTCGGCCGCGGCGACCACCGGCAGGAAGCGGACGAACAGGCAGAACATCGTGAAGAAGAGGCCGAAGCTTCCGATCAGCAGCATCACGTCCCAGATCGTCGGGTAGAACATGCCCCACGACGACGGCAAGAAATCGCGGTGGAGCGACGTCACGATGATGACGAAGCGCTCGAACCACATGCCGATGTTCACGAAGATCGAGACGATGAAGTGGATGACGATGCTGGTGCGGGCGCGCTTGAACCAGAAGACCTGGGGCGAGAGCACGTTGCAGGTGATCATCGTCCAGTAGGCCCACCAGTACGGCCCGAAGGCGCGGTTGATGAAGGTGAACTGCTCGTAGGGGTTCCGGCTGAACCACGCGATGAAGAACTCCATCGCGTAGGCGTAGCCGACGATCGACCCCGTCAGGAGCATGATCCGCGCCATGCGGTCGAAGTGGAACGCCGTGAGAATGTGCTCGAGGCCGAGCGCCTTGCGGGTGATCACCATCAGCGTGACCACCATCGCGAAGCCGGAGAAGATGGCGCCCGCGACGAAGTACGGCGGGAAGATCGTCGTGTGCCAGCCAGGGAGCTGCGCGACCGCGAAGTCCATCGAGACGATCGAGTGCACGGAGAGCACGAGCGGCGTCGCGATGCCCGCGAGGATGAGGTACGCCATCTCGTAGTGCTGCCAGTTGCGCGCCGAGCCGCGCCAGCCGAGCGCGAAGAAGCCGTACGCGTAGCGGCGGATCTTGGTGGTGGCGCGGTCGCGCAGCGTCGCGAGATCCGGGATGAGGCCGACGTACCAGAAGAGCGCCGACACCGTGCCGTAGGTCGAGACCGCGAAGAAGTCCCAGAGGAGCGGGCTCCGGAAACCGGGCCACGTGCCCATCTGGTTCGGAAGCGGCGCCATCCAGTACGCGAGCCACGGGCGGCCGATGTGGATGCCCGGGAAGAGGAGCGCGCACATGACGGCGAAGATCGTCATCGCTTCCGCGGCGCGGTTGATCGACGTGCGCCACTTCTGCCGGAAGAGGAACAGGACCGCGGAGATCAGCGTGCCGGCGTGGCCGATGCCGATCCAGAAGACGAAGTTCGTGATGTCGAACGCCCACCCGACCGGCTGATTGAGGCCCCAGATCCCGATGCCCTCCCACACCAGCCAGGCGACGGAAAGGCCGAGGAGGCCCAGCATGGCGAGCGACGGCAGGAAGAAGAACCACCACGCGAGCGGCGTGGCGCGCTCCGCGGGTCGTGCGACGGCTTCGGTGATGGAGTGGAAATCGTGTCCGCCGAGGATCAGGGGAGCCCGGCCGACGACTGGTTCGTGGGAGACGTTGTCAATGACTTCCATCATGACGAACCGATGACCGCGCGTAGCACTACAAAAACATTCGGCCGAGGGTCAAGAGTTTCTCACGGCGTGCTTCTCATCGTGCGCGCGATGCCTCGTGCTCGCGCGCTTCCTTCAGCACGTGCTGCGCGCGGTGGAACACCTCGTCGATGCCGCGTTCGTCGGTGTCGTAGTAGCCGCGCACGTGACCGGTTTCGTCGACGAGCACGACCTTCGTCGTGTGCGGGATGTCGCCGTTCGCGAGCGCGGCGGTGTCGAGGCCCGGCACCTTGAACCCGGACACCAGGAGCGCGTGCAGGCGCTCGCGTGACCCGGTGAGGAGCGTCCAGCGGGCCGGATCGACGCCGTAGCGCGGCTCGGCGGCGCGCAGGACCTCGGGCGTGTCGCGCTCGGGGTCGACGGTGATGCTGACGAGGCGGACGTCCGCGACGCCACCCTCGGCGAAGCGCCGCTGGAGGTCCGCCATGCGGGCCATGACGAGCGGGCACACCGACGGACAATGGGTGAAGAAGAAGCTCGCGACCCAGACCGTGCCGGCGAGCTCTGGCGTGCCGAAGGGCCTTCCCGAGGCGTCCACCAGCGTGAACGCGGGGAGCTCGCCGAGGACCGGCGGCGGCTTCGGCTCGTAGCGCAGGAACGGGCGCAGCAGCGTCACCGTGACGCAGCCGACCACGAAGGCCAGGACGTAGGGGTTGCGCCAGAGCGGCGCACGCGCTCGGGGCTCCATCAGGCGCGCGTCAGCTTCTCGAGGACGGCGGCGTACTTGTACTGCCGGAGGTTCTGGCGGGCGTTCAGGAGGATGAGGACGATCAGGGCGATCCGGGCGCCGAGCGGGAAGGAGGGGTCGTGGAGGCGTGCCCACCCGTAGAAGAGGGCGAGACCGGCCGCGATCACGACCCCGGCGATCGCGAGTGTCCGGAACACCCGCTTCCGGCGCACGGCCCGCGCGGCGAAGGCGCGCTCGGCGTCGTTCAGGGGACCGATCGCGTGCGCCTCCGTCATGGGGCGAGCTTCTGGCAGACCACCCGACGCATTGCCAGCCGGGATCGATGGCGATGACCGATGTCGTCCGAGACGGTGATTCTTGACCTCTTCGCGCCGCCTGCGCTACAGCACGCCGCGAATGCTGCGCGGCTGATCCCTGAGCAGAGCAGAGCGAACGTCAACGGAAGTCCTCAGACCGCGCGAGTCTTCGGGCGGGGAGTCGGGTGCAGGCCGGTGGCGCAAATATTTCCCGAGCGGGCGAACAACCTACCTCTGGCGGTGGCGGTCGGCGCTCCGCTCGGCCTGCTCGGCGTCGTGGCGTTCGTCTGGTACTTCTTCTCGCCCTGGTACACGCAGGTCGGGTATCAGCCGCATCAGCCCGTCGCGTATAGCCACAAGCTCCACGCCGGCGACATGGAGATCAACTGCCGCTACTGCCACGCGGCGGTCGAGACGTCCGCGGTCGCGTCCGTCCCGCCGACGCAGGTGTGCATGAACTGCCACCAGCTCGCGAAGAAGGACAGCCCGCTCCTCCAGCCGATCCGCGACAGCGTGACGAGCCATCAGCCGATGGAGTGGGTGCGGATCCACGAGCTCGCCGACTACGTCTACTTCAACCACGCGGCGCACCTGCACGCGGGGGTGGGGTGTGTCGAGTGTCACGGCCGGATCGACCAGATGGAAGTGGTCCGCCAGGAACAGCCGCTCAGCATGGGCTGGTGCCTCGAGTGCCACCGCGACCCGGGGCCGCACCTTCGACCGCCGGATCAGGTGACGAACATGCGGTGGACGCCGTCGGCCACCCATGCCGAGCTCGCCGCGCGATGGATCTCCGAGCGCAAGATCGCGCCGCCGACCGATTGCTGGGGGTGTCATCGGTGAGCGACTACTGGCGAAGTCTCGGCGGGCGCGAGGGCTCGTCCGAGTTCGAGGCGAGCCGGCATCGCGAGTTTCCGCAAGGCGCGGCCGATGCGCCGGACGGCATCAGCCGGCGCGCCATGCTCGGACTCATGGGCGCAACGCTGTCGCTCTCCGGGCTGGCGGCGTGCCGCCGTCCGGTCGAGAAGATCGTCCCGTACGTCCAGGCGCCGGAGGACATGTTGCCCGGGATCCCGCTCCGGTACGCCACGACGATGCCTTTCCGCGGCAACGCGCTCGGGCTCCTCGTCGTCAGCAACGACGGTCGTCCGACGAAGGTCGAAGGCAACGAGCTCCACCCGGCCACGCGCGGCGCCTCGAACGTCTGGGCGCAGAATGCGATCTACGATCTCTACGATCCCGATCGGGCGCGCGGAGTGCTGCAGGGCGGCGCGCCGAAGGCCTGGAAGGACTTCGTCGACTACTGGGCCGCGCTCGACGCGAAGCTCGTGACCGACGGCGGTGACGGCTTCGCGATCGTGTACGAGCCGTCGACGTCGCCGACCGAGGCCCGCCTCCTCGAGCGCGTCCGGGGCCGCTTCCCACACGCGCGCATCTTCGGGTGGACCCCGCTCGCCGACGAGAATCGCGCCGCGGGTCTCCGGGTCGCGACGGGCGCCGAAGTCGCGCCCGTCTATCAGCTCGATCGGGCGCGCGTGATCCTCGCGCTCGATGCAGATTTCCTCCTCCACGACCCCGACCAGATCCGGCTCGCGCGCGACTTCGCCGCGGGCCGCCGCGATCCGGAGGCGATGAACCGGCTCTACGTCGCCGAGAGCACTCTCACGATCACCGGGATCGCCGCCGACCACCGGCTCGCGATGCCGAGCGGCCGCATCGTGAAACTCATGCTCGCGCTCGCGACCGAGCTCGGCGTGCGCGGCCTCGGCGGCATGGGCGTGAGCGGCTACACCGACGGCATCGACGCCGCGTGGGTGAAGGCCGTCGCGAAGGACCTGAAGGCGAACGCCGGGCAGGGCGTCGTGCTCGTCGGCGCGCTGCAGCCGCCCGAGGTGCACGCCGTGGCCGCGGTGTTGAACGACGCGCTCGGCAACGTCGGCAAGACGGTCTCGTACGTGTCGGCGCCGACCCTCGCGCGCGCCGCCGATCTTCAGGAGCTCGCGGGCGCGCTCGCGAACGGCGAGATCCAGACGCTGATCGTGCTCGGCGGCAATCCCGCCTACGATGCGCCGGCCGATCTCGACCTCGCGGCCAGGATCGCCAAGGTGCCGAACCGGATCCGCTTCGGGAGCCACGTCGACGAGACGTCGGCCGTCTGCGACTGGCACGTGCCGCAGGCGCACTTCCTCGAGAGCTGGGGCGACGCGCGCGCGCTCGGCGGCCCGCTCTCGATTGTGCAGCCGCTGATCGCGCCGCTCTTCGGAGGCCGCAGCACGATCGAGATGCTCGCGCTCTTCGAGACCGGGAAGGAGCAGAGCGGCTACGAGCTCGTGCGCGAGACCTGGAAGCCGATTCTCGGCGACGACTTCGAGCGGCGCTGGGAGCGCGTGCTCCACGACGGGGTTCTTCCCGACAGCGCGTCGAAGACGGTCGCGCCGACGACCGACACTTCGGCGATCGACAAGCTCGCAAGCGTCGGGACGCGCGAGAAGGACGGGGGGCTCGAGCTCGTGTTCCTGCCGTCGAACGTCGTGTGGGACGGGTGCGCGGCGAACAGCGCGTGGCTCCAGGAGCTTCCGGACCCGGTCTCGAAGCTCACCTGGGACAACGCCGCCCTCATGAGCAAGATCGACGCCGACGCGCTCGGCGTCACCGACGGCGACGTGGTGACGCTCGCCGTCGACGGGCGCTCGCTCACGGCGGCGGCGTTGATCCTGCCGGGACAGGCGGCCGGCTCGGTCGGGATCGCGCTCGGCTACGGCCGGACGGCGGCGGGACGCGTCGGCAACGGCGTCGGCTTCGACGCCTACGCTCTCCGGACGATGAAGGCGCTCGGCATCGCGCGCGGGCTGACGGTCGCGAAGGCGGGCGGCCGCCACCCGCTCGCGCTCACCCACGAGCACTGGAGCACCGAGGGCCGCGACATCGTGCGCGAGGAGGACGTGGGCGGCCGCGGCCCCGCGGCCGCGGGCGGGACGCACGGGGACCACGAGGCCAGTGGCCACGGCCACGGGGCCGCGGGTGAGCATCCGCCGCTCGTGTCGCCGTGGCCCGAGCGCACGTACGAGCACGGGCCGCAGTGGGCCATGACGATCGATCTGAGCTCCTGCGTCGGCTGCAACGCGTGCGTCGTCGCCTGCCAGAGCGAGAACAACATCCCGTCCGTCGGCAAGGACCAGGTGGCGCGCGGCCGCGAGATGCACTGGATCCGGGTCGACCGCTACTTCTCCGGCCGGCCCGAGGCGCCCGGGTCGATCGTGTTCCAGCCGGTGCCGTGCATGCACTGCGAGAACGCGCCCTGCGAGCAGGTGTGCCCGGTTGCCGCCACCTCGCACGGGGAGAGCGGGCTCAACGAGATGGTCTACAACCGCTGCATCGGCACGCGGTACTGCTCGAACAACTGCCCCTACAAGGTCCGCCGCTTCAACTTCTACAATTTCACCAAGGACACGCCCGAGACGCTGCAGATGGCGTACAACCCCGACGTCACCGTGCGGGCCCGCGGCATCATGGAGAAGTGCTCGTACTGCGTGCAGCGCCTCTCGCGCGCCGAGCGCGACGCGAAGCTCGCGAACCGTTCGCTCCAGGACGGCGACGCGCGGACGGCGTGCCAGCAGGCGTGCCCCGCGGAGGCGATCCAGTTCGGCGACATGCGCGATCCGGAGAGCAAGGTCGCCGCCTCGAAGGCGTCGCCGCGGCGCTACGACCTCCTGTCCGAGCTCAACACCAAGCCGCGCACCTCGTATCTCTCGCGTCTGCGCAATCCGAACCCGGAGCTCTCGACATGAGCCGCTCGCGCGCGAGAGCGGTCGTCGGGTCCGTGGTCGCGGTGCTCGCCGCGCTCGCCTTGCAGGGGTGCATGCGCGGCTGCAGCTCGAGCGAGCCGCCGGTGCTGATCAACTTCAGCATGTTCAATCAGCCGAAGTACAAGGCGCAGGCGAAGAGCGACTTCTTCTACGACGGCAAGACGATGCGGCAGCCCGTCGCCGGGACGATCGCGCGCGGACACCTCCACGAGGATCCGGCGCTCGCGACCGGCATGGACGCCGAGGGGCAGCCGCTTGCGACGTCGCCGGTGGCGGTCGACGCCGCGCTCCTCGCGCGCGGCGCCGACCGCTACGGCATCTACTGCCAGCCGTGCCACGACGAGCGCGGCGAAGGGAAGGGCGTGCTCGCGGAGCGCGCCAAGGTCCCGACCGCGAACCTCCTTGCCCAGCGCGTCCGGGAGCTCCCGGACGGCGCCATCTTCGACACGGTCACCAACGGCAAGGGCTTGATGGCGGGCTACCGGTATCCGATCACGGCGTCCGATCGCTGGGCGATCATCGCGTACGTCCGCGACATGCAGAAGAAGAACGCGGAGATGGAGGCCGCGAGATGAAGCCGCGCCTCCTGATCGCGGCGGCGATCGTCGTGCTGCTCGGCCTTGGCGGCGCGGTGCGCGTCTACCTCGCGCTCGAGAACCAGGCCTATCACCCGCCGGTGCGCTCGACGAGCGTCGAGTCGGGGGTGCCGCGCGAGCAGGCGCTCGAGGACATCGCCAAGGACCACGAGGCCAAGGCCAAAGCCAAGAAGTACGAGCCGCCGACCTATCGCACGCTGCCGCTCGTCAGCAGCCGGGTGGCGGTCTGGGTGGTGGCGCAGCTCCATCTCATGTTCGCGGCGTTCGTGCTCGCCGTGCCGATGTTCGCGTTCATCATCGAGCTCATCGGCTACTTCAACGGCGACAAACGCTACGACCGCCTCGCCTACGAGTTCACGAAGCTGCTTTCGACGTCGTTCTCCTTCACGGCGAGCTTCGGCGGGTTCCTGACCTTCCTCCTCATCATGCTGTACCCCGCCTTCACGAACTACCTGATGGAGATCTTCTCCTGGACGTTCTTCCCCTACGTCGCGCTGTTCTTCGCGGAGGCCGGATTCCTCTACAGCTACTACTACGGCTGGGGAAAGTTTCATCCGCTGGTGCACCTGTTCCTTGGCCTCGGAATCAACGTCGTCGGAACGCTGATCATGTTCATCGCCGACTCGTGGGCCTCGTTCATGATGACCCCGGGCGGCGTCTCGGACGCCGGCGCGCTCATCGACCCGTGGGCGGCCCTGGACAACTTCACGTGGATGCCGATCAACATCCACCGGTTCATCGGCAACATCGCCTTCGGCGGCTCGGTGGCCGCGGCCTACGCCGCCTGGAAGTTCCTCGGCGCCAAGACCGACGAGGAACGCGCCCACTACGACTGGATGGGCTACATGGGGAACTTCGTCGCGATCAGCGCGTTCCTCCCGCTGCCCTTCGCCGGCTACTACCTGGCGCGCGAGATCTACGGGTACAACCAGGCGCTCGGCATCATGATGATGGGCGGCGCCTTCTCGTGGCTGTTCATCATCCAGGCCGTCCTGATCGGCAACCTCTTCCTCGCCGCGAACTACTATCTCTGGCTCGGGATGGGCCGGATCGAGGGGACGCAGAGCTATCAGCGTTACGTGAAGTACCTGCTCGCCGCGATTGCCGTGTGCTTCGCGGTGTGGGCGACGCCGCGCTCGATCCTGGCGTCCGTGAGCGAGATCAAGGCCATGGGCGGTACGCTGCATCCGGCCCTCGGCGTGCTCGGAGTGATGTCGGCGAAGAACACGGCCGTGAACATCCTCATCCTGACGACGTACGTGAGCTTCCTCTTCTATCGCCGCACCGGGAAGCGGCCGACCGTGGCGTGGGCGGCGCTCGGCAACGCCGCGCAATTCCTGATCTTCTTCGGCGTCTCCGCCTTCGTGATCGCGCTCGGGGTCTACGGCTACTTCGTCGACGCCGCGACCCGCATCGGCCTGTCGATCCCGCAGGTGCTGTCGGTGCTGTTCGCCATGGTCGCCATGACCGTGATCGACGCGTTCCTGCTACGCGGCGCCGAGGAGACCGGCGCGACGCATTGGGGGAAGCTGCCGGCGATCTCGCAGTACGTGCTGATCTTCATCGCCGTCACCTTCACCTGGCTCATGGGCCTGATGGGCTACGTGCGGTCGGGGCTGCGCCAGCACTGGCACGTCTACGGCGTGATGCGCGATCAATCGGTCGATGCCTTCACGCCGACGCTCGGCTTCGCGACCCAGGTCATCTCGGTGATCGTCATCATCTTCTTCGCGTTGATCGCCTTCGTGTTCTGGCTTTCGAGCCTGCACGACAGGCCCGATTGGAACGGCGGAGGAGGGCACTGACGTGCGGCTGCCCGTCTCGCTGAACGTGATCATGCTCGTCGTCGGGTCGAGCCTCTTCTACACGTACGTCGGTCAGCTGGTGCCGCAGAAGCAGCTGCTGCCGCCGGCCGAGGTCGCGATCGCCGCCGACCTCACCACCGACCAGATGGTGAAGGTGGGGTTCGAGGTCGTGCAGCAGAAGGGCCTCTGCCTCACCTGCCACACGATCGGGAAGTCCGGCACCTTGCGCTACCCGGACCTCGCCGGCGTCGGCGACCGGGCCAAGACGCGCAAGCCCGGGATGGACGACCTCCACTATCTCGCCGAGTCGCTCTATCACCCCGACGCCTTCGTCGTTCCGGGCTTCAACCCCGGCATGCCGACCATCAACAAGCCGCCGATCGGCCTCACCGACAAGGAGATCCTCTGCGTCATCGCCTGGCTTCAGAGCCTCGGCGGCACGCCGTCGGTGACGATGCAGACCAAGCTTCCTGACCAGGGCCAGGGCTGAGACGTGAATCTCTTCGATCTTCGGGTCATCCTCGGGATCCTCGCGGTGATGGCGCTGCTGCGCCTCGTACGAGCGTCGCTCCTCGTGTGGATCCTCGCGTGGTGGATCGGCATGTACGTGTTCGTGAGCCGCGGCTTCGCGACGCCGGTGCCGGCCTCGGCGCAGAACATCTATCTCGGCATCGTGACCCTCGCGCTCTTCGCGTACGTGACCTCGAGCGGCGAGCGCGTCCGGTCGTTCGTCGATCCGCTGGTGACCTTCGCGGGCGACGGGCGCTACACGCTGGCGCTCGTGCCGGTGCTGCTCGCGTTGCCGGCGCTCGCCGCCTATCGCGAGTACGTGAACGCCAAGGTGCCCGTCGAGCCGCCCTTCTTCGCGCGCACCGTGCATCCCTCACCCCCGACCGAAATCACCGTGCACGACGTGAAGGTCGACATGGTCGGCGGCGACAATCCACTCCGCCATCTCGAGCAGAGCGACCCCGAGAAGTTCAGGCAGCACGTCGAGAACGGCAAGGCGGTTTACTACGAGCACTGTTTCTTCTGTCATGCCGACGCGCTCGGCGGCGACGGCATGTACGCCCACGGCTTGAATCCGGCGCCCGCGAACTTCATCGACCAGGGCGTGCTGCCGAACTTCCAGGAAACGTTCTTCTTCTGGCGCATCGCGAAGGGCGGGCCCGGCATGCCGGACGAGGGCGCGCCGGGCGACTCGGCGATGCCGGAGTGGGAGCGCTTCCTCAGCAACGAGGAGATGTGGGAGGTCGTCCTCTTCCTCTACGACCACACCGGGTACCGGCCGCGCGCGCGGGAAGTCCATGCCGAGGGGCACTGACGTGAGGATCGCCGCGATCGGACTGGCGTGCGCGCTCGGCGTCGGCGTGGCGTCGGCGGACGCGTCGGCCGCTCCGGACCTCGGGAGCGACGCGCAGCGAGCGGCGGGCAAGGAGCTGTACACGCGGAACTGCGCGCAGTGCCACGGCGACAAGGGCGACGGCAACGGCGTCGCGGCGCCGCACCTCATGCCGCGCCCGCGCGACTTCACGTCGGGCAAGTTCAAGATCCGCACCACGCCGAGCGGCAAGCTTCCGACCGACGAGGATCTGAAGCACATCATCAAGGTCGGCATGCCGTACACCTCGATGCCGGCGTGGCCTGAGTTCTCGGACGAGCAGCTGATGAGTCTCGTCTCCTACGTGAAGTCGTTCTCGCCGGACTTCGCGCGGGCCGAGAATCAGGTCGAGGGGATGACGATTCCGAAGCCGCCCGCGATGACCGCCGAGTCGGTCGCGCGCGGCAAGGCCTCGTATGCCGAGCTCGGCTGCGCGCGCTGCCACGGCGAGCTCGGCCGCACCGACGGCGGCACCGCCCCGACGTTGAAGGACGATTTCGACCATCCGATCCTGCCGGCCGATCTCAGCCGGCCCTGGACCTTCCGCGGCGGCGCGCGGCGCGAGGACATCTTCCGCGCCATGACGACGGGCCTGAACGGCACGCCGATGCCCGCCTTCGGCGAGGCGCTCACCGAGGAGCAGCGCTGGGACATCACCGACTACATCTTCGCGCTCGGCGGATCGTCGGAGTCTCCCGACTACGCGACGCTGCTCACGGCCAAGAAGATCACCGGGGACATCGACCTCGCCGCGGCCGACACCCTCTTCGACCAGGCCCCGGCGGCGTTCTTCCCGATCGTGGGACAGATCATGCAGCCCGGCCGGGCCTTCCATCCGGCCTCCAACGGACTCACGGCGCGCGCCGTCTACAATGATGCGGATCTCGCGATCGAGCTCCGCTGGAACGACATGCGGGGCAACGCGAGCGGCAAGAACGCGCCGGACCTGGCGGTTCCGCCGGAGGAGGATGCCGCAGAGCCGATGGCCGCGAAGCCCGCGGGGGCGGCCGCCGACGACGGCGGCTGGGGCGACGCCGAGGAGAAGCCCGCGGCCGGCAAGGCGGCGGACGCCGATCCGTGGGGTGATGCCGAGGCGAAGCCCGGCGACGCCGACGAGAAGGACCCCTGGGCCGAGGACGACGGCGCCACCGGAGCGGGCGACGGCGCTTCCGAGTTTTCCGACGCCGTGGCGCTCCAGTTCCCGGTGGTGCTCCCGACGTCGATCCGGAAGCCCTATTTCCTGTTCGGCGACAAGGACCACCCGGTGCACCTCTGGTTCGCCGATCTCGCCAGGAAGACGCCGTCGCTCTGGCTCGGGCACGGCAGCGACAAGATGGAGAATCTCGGCGCCCGCGACCTCGCCGTCACGAGCCGCTTCGAGAAGGGGGAATGGCGCGTCGTCTTCAAGCGCCGCCTGCGGAGCACGGGCGCGCTCTCCTTCGAGGAGCACGGCTTCGCGCCGATCGCCTTCTCGGTGTGGGACGGCGCCAGCCGCGAGCGCGGCAACAAGCGCGGCCTCACGACCTGGTGGTCGATCTACTTCGAGCCCGCGGAGAAGCCGTCGCCGGCGGGATCCATGGCGGCATCGGCGCTCGGCGTCCTCGTGCTCGAGGCCGCGTTCGTCGCCTGGGCGCGGCGCCGCAAGCGCACCGAGGCCGCATAGCGAAATCTCGTCTCGTCTGGAGGAGCCCGATGTACAAAACGATCTACGTCCCGGTCGACAATTCCGACTACTCGAATCAAGCGATCAGCGTCGCGGTGGATCTCGGCAAGGCCTTCCAGTCGAAGATGGTCGGCTGTCACGTCTACGCGGCGAAGATGCACGATTATCGCTTCAAGCAGATGGAATACACGCTGCCCGAGGAGTACCTTGAGGAGACCGAGCTCGATCGGCAGCGCAAGATCCACGACAGCCTCATCACGATGGGGCTGAAGCTCATCTCCGACGGGTATCTCGTACCGATGCAGCAGCGCTGCGCCGAGGCCGGTCTCGAGTTCGAGCCGCGCATGATGGACGGCAAGCACTCGACCGAGATCGTCGCCGACGTGAACGGGAACGACTACGATCTCGTGGTCCTCGGCGTCCTCGGGCTCGGCCGTGTGCGCGACAGCCAGGTCGGCTCGGTCTGTGAGCGCGTCGTGCGGCGGTCCACCAAGGACGTGCTGGTCGTCAAGCACATCCCGGCGGCCGACCAGGGCTCGGAGCGTGGTGAGACGACGGAGCGTGACACCATTCTCGTCGGCATCGACGGCTCGCCGCAGTCCTTCGGCGCGCTCATGACCGCCGTCGATCTCGCCAAGCGCTTCGGCAAGAAGGTCGAGGCGATCGCCGTCTACGATCCGTACCTGCACTACACGGTCTTCAACGGTATCGTGAACGTGCTCACCGAGAAGGCCGCCAAGGTCTTCCGCTTCGAGGAGCAGAACCAGCTGCACGAGGAGGTCATCGACACCGGGCTCGCGCAGATCTACCAGTCGCACCTCGAGGTCGCGGGGAAGATGGCGGCCGCGGCGGGTGTCGAGATCCGGAAGACGCTCCTCGACGGCAAGGCCTTCCAGAAGGTCCTGAACCACGCCCGCAAGGCGAACCCGTGGCTCCTCGTGCTGGGACGGATCGGCATCCACAGCCTGAAGGAGGAGACCGATCTCGGCAGCAACACCGACAACCTCTTCCGGAACGCGCCCTGCGACGTGCTGCTCACGACGCGGCTCGAGCACCCGGAGCTCGACGTCAAGGCGGAGGAATCGATCCGCTGGACGCCCGAGGCCGAGAGCCGCATGACGAGGGTGCCGGCGCTCGTGCAGGGCATCGCCCGCACGGCGATCTACCGGCTCGCGGTTGAGAAGGGACACAGCGTCATCACGAGCGACCTCCTCGACGAGGCGATGGAGCGCTACATGCCGAAGGGCGCGAAGGCGGCGACCAGGCTCGCCCAGGCCGTCGTGCTCGAGCACGCGGCCGAGCGCTCGATCTCGATCTGCCGCAAGTGCGGCGTGTCGGCGTCCGAGGCGAACGCGGTCACGTGCTCGGTATGCGGCAGCACGTCGTTCCAGATCGTGACGCCGGAGATGGTCGAGCAGATCATCGAGATGGAGGGCGGCGGCCAGGACGAGCTCGCCTACGACGGCCGCAAGCTCACCTGGACCCGCGACGCCAAGCGCGCGCTCTGGACCATGCAGGACGCCTACAAGCGGCGGCGCGTGAAGGCGCGGGTCGAGAAGGCGGCGCGCCTGAAGCGCTTGTCGTCGGTCACCCTCGAGTTCGCGCGCGCGATGATCGAGGAGGAGACCGGCGCGCCGATCGTGCTCCCGCCCGAGGGTGCCGTTGCCGAGACGCCGGCCCCGGTGAGTGACGGCAAGCGTCTCATCGCTCGCGACGCCAAGAAGACCCCGCTCTTCTCCGAGATCGACTGGGCGTCGGATGCGATCGACCGCGTCCTCCGCGTCCCCGCCGGCTTCATGCGTGACCGGACCCAACGCCGCGTCGAAGAGCTCGCCCGCGAGCGCGGGATGCGCCTCGTCGATCTCGAGACGGTGGAGGCCGGCATCGAGGACGGCCGCAAGGCGATGGAGGAGATGATCAAGGGCTACCAGGCGAACCCGGCGCCGGCGCGATCCGTCATGGAGGCCGCCGAGCCGCCGCGTGAGCCACGCATCGCCACGGTCGAGCCCGCCTCGACGTCGGCGAGTGCGCTGCCCCTCAACGAGGTCGGCATCATGGCCGCGATGGAGGCGAAGCGTCGGGGGAATCCGACCGAGCACTGATCGCGACACGCTGCTGCCTCGGCCACACCACCGACGACATCGTGCTCGCGACCGCATCGTGATCGCATTGCCGTTGCGACCTCGGTATCTTCGACCATGCCCGGCTATCGGTTCTGCCGCTCCGACGACCTGCGGCTGCTCGTCGCGGCACACAATGCGTGCTGGGTGCCGCACTTCGGGGTGGATGCGGCGATCACCATCGAGGATTTCAAGCGCGGCGGCCGCGAGCTCGGGCTCTGGGCGTCGAGCTGCATGATCGCGTTCGAGGGTGACGAGCCGATCGGCGTCCTGATCGCCGCCAAGCGCGACGGCGAGGCGAACTACGTGTGGCGCCTCGCGGTGAAGCCCGGCTACGAGCGGCAGGGGCACGGCCGGCACCTCCTGACGTCGCTCGCCGACAAGGCCGCGATTCTCGGGCCGCCGCGCCTCGCCGCCGAGATCCCGGCGGAATGGACCGCGGTGCGGAGCTTCTTCGAGCGCTCGGGATTCGTCGCGGAGGAGACGTACGCGGACTTCGTGCTTGATCCCGCACCGGCAGCGGTCGTCGACGCCGCGACCGCGCCCTTGCTCGTGCCGGTCGCGTTCGACGATCTCGTGGAGCACGGGGTGTTCGACCCGACCGCGCGGCGAGCCTGGGGGCGGAGCACGGCATCGCTGCGCGCCTGCGAGAGCGCGCTCGAGGGGCTCGCGCTCGCGACGGACCGCATCGAGGCCTACGTGATCTTCCGGGCGTCGCGCGGCGGCGACGAGCGTGAGATCGTCGCGCTCGGCGCCGCTCCCGATGTTGCCGCCGCACCGCTGCTGGCTCTGCTGATCGAGCGTGTCCGGGCGGGAGGCCGCCGGCTTCGCCTCCCGATGCTCGCCGAGCGCGAGACGAGCTTCGCGACGCTCGAGCGCCTCGGCTTTCGGCGCGCGCGAACGACGATCGGTTACGCCGTCGCGCGTCCTGCCTGATCCGGGCGCGCGCCGGCGGGCTCGCCCGTCACTCGCCGCGCTTCATGCCCGCGGCGCCGAACTCGTCCGCGGGTCCTTCCCCGCCGTCGCCGAGCCGGCCGCCGGGACCGAAATGACCCTTCCCCGGCACGTGGTTCACCTCGACGCGGATGCCGTCGGGGTCTTCGAACAGCACCGAGTAGTACCCCGGCGCGAACCCGCCGTCCTCGGGCGGGTGCACGACGTGGGCGGCGAGCTCGTCGACCAGGAAGCGATAGATGGCGTCGACGTCCTCGCGGCCGCGGGCACGGAAGCAGAAATGGTGGAGACCGGCGCGCTCCTGATCGAAGCGGCTGCGGTCGTGTTCGGGCATCACGCCGCGCACCAGGATGCCGGTGCGGCTGCCGATGCAATAGACCATGTCGTCCGCCTTGATCAGCGTCCGCATGCCGAAGAAATGGCAGAGCTTCTCCCAGAACGGCACACAGCGCGCGGGGTCGTTCACCGTGAGTTGAATGTGGGCGATGCCGTTGAGCTCGACGGGCACGCGCTGCTTCTGGCGAGGTCGCCTCACCGAGTCAATGCCTGCGGCGTGTGGAGTTTCGCGCGTGTCGTGGGCAAGGGAGATCGCAAGCTCGTGCGGCTTGCGCCTGGGCGCGATCTCGGCGAAGGAAAGACGCACCAGCGGATCCCCGTGAAGAGCTATCACGACATCGCGGGCGACGGCGGCTCGGACGTCCTCGGGCAGGTCGTCGCCAAGCGCGCGCGGATCGCCGAGAGCCTCGCCGACGTGCGCTCCATGGTCGCGATCGGCTCCGGGAAGGGCGGGGTCGGCAAGAGCACGCTCACCATGCAGCTGGCGCAAGCGCTCGGGGCCGGCGGGTCGCGCGTCGCGATCCTCGACGCCGACCTGAACGGGCCCACCCAGGCCCGCCTCGGCGGCCTGCGCGCCGCGCCCGTCCTCCCGGGCCCGCGCGGGCTCGTGCCGCCGAGGACCGCGAGCGGCATCGGCGTCGTGTCGATGGGCGCCCTCGTCCCGGAGGGCGAAGCCGTCGACTTCGACAGCGTGGCGCGCGGCGATTCGTACGTCTGGCGCGCGACCCGGGAGTTCGCGGCGTTCGGCGACCTGCTCGCGGGCGTCGGGTGGGGCGCGCTCGATTTCCTCCTCGTCGACCTGCCGCCCGGCGCCGAGCGCACGTTCCAGTACGCCGAGTTCCTCGGCGCCGCCGCCGCGTTCGTGCTCGTGACGATCCCGTCGGACGTTGCGCGCGGCGTCGTGTCGCGCGCGGTCGCCGCGATGCGGAAGACCCCGAACCGCATCCTCGGGTACGTCGAGAACATGAGCGGATACTATTGCGAGGGATGCGGCGGGATCCGGCCGCTCTTCCCGGCCGCGAGCACGGCGATCGATCTCGGGATCCCGCGGCTCGGCGCGGTACCGTTCGACCCGGAGCTCGCCGCCGCCTGTGACGGCGGAGCGACGCTCGCCGACGCCGGGCGGCCGGCGCTGCGCGCGATCGGCGCGGTCGCCGCCGAGATCGCCCGTCTCCTGGAGGTGCGAGGATGAAGTTTCTCTGCGTGCTCTGCGATCAGCCGATGAAGCTCGTCGAGATGGCGCCGCCCGACCGGGGCGCGCTCGCGATCGTCTACGAGTGCCCCGAGTGCGCGCACCGCGTGGCGATGCTCACGAATCCCCTCGAGACCCAGGTCGTGACCTCGCTCGGCGTGCAGATCGGTCCGGGGCAGGGCGAGGTTTCGAAGTGTCCGTTCTCGGGGATGGTGCAGGAGATGACCGGCGGCGCGGCGCCGGACGCGGCGCCGGCGGCGATCACGTGGACGAGCGCCGCCCTCGAGCGGTTGCAGCGCATTCCGGACTTCGTCCGGCCGAGGGCGCGCTCGGGCATCGAGAAGTACGCGCGGGACAAGGGCCTCGTCGAGATCGACGAGACGGTGCTCGACCACGCGAAGGACTTCTTCGGCATGTGACGATGCTCGCTCCGGGCAGCGCCGACGCCTTCGCGCGTCCCTACGTCATCTCGTGGAACCTCACGTATCGCTGCAACCTCGCCTGCGAGCACTGCTACCTCGACGCCGGCGGCAAGCCGGCGATCGCCACGCCCGAGTTCGCGGACCGGAGCGAGCTCGACACCGAAGCGTGCTTCCGGGTCGTCGACGAGATCGCGGCCTTCGCCCCCGACGGTCTCCTGATCCTGACCGGCGGCGAGCCGCTGCTCCGGCGCGACATCGTCGAGATCATCCGCTACGCGGCGGCGCGCGGGCTCTGGGTGGTGGTCGGCACGAACGGCGTGAAGATCACCGAGAACCTCGCGGCGATCCTGAAGCGCGAAGGCGTGCGCGGTCTGTCGCTCTCCCTCGACGCCCTCGACGAGGCGCGCCACGACGCGTTCCGCCGCGTGACGGGCGCCTTCCGCAACACCGTCGAGGGCGCGAAGATCCTCGCCCGCGCCGGGCTGCCGTTCATCGTGCAGACGACCGTCGGCCGCCACAACGTCGCCGAGCTCGCCGCGCTCGCCGACTTCGCGCACGACGCGCTCGGGGCGCGCGTGTGGAACCTCTATTTCCTCGTGCCGACCGGCCGCGGCTCGCACGTTTCCGATCTCGCCGACGCCGACTACGATCGCGTGCTCGGCGAGCTCGCCGGCATCCAGCGGAAGTACGCGGACCGGATGCTCGTCAATGCCAAATGCGCGCCGCACTACGTCCGCATCCTGCAGGCCGAGGATCCGTCGTCGCCGTTCGTGAAGAGCTACGCCGGCGGCGCCGGCGGCTGTCCGGCCGGGACGCACTACCTCGGGATCCGTCCGAACGGCGACGTCACGCCGTGCCCGTATCTGCCGGAGTTCGGCGGCAATCTGCGTCGGGAGCGCCTCCGCGACATCTGGCGCGAATCGGCGGTGTTCGTTCGCATCCGCGACCGGAGCGCGCTCGGCGGACGCTGCGGCTCGTGCGAGCTCCGGGCGGCCTGCGGCGGCTGTCGCGCGCGCGCCTACGGCATGACGGGCGATTCGATGGCCGAGGACGCGCTCTGCACGCACCGGCCCGGGACGTTCGCGGCGCCGGCGCCGCCGACCCTCGAGTACGGTGCGTCCGCGGCGCCGCACGACGGGACCGTCGCATGGGACGCCGACGCCGAAGCGCGCATGAAGGACATTCCCGCGTTCGTGCGCGGCATGGTGGCGCGACGGGTGGAAGCGTACTGCCGCGACAAAGGCCTCACGCGGGTGACGGCCGACACGCTCGCCGAGATCCGGGCTCGGATGCCGACGCCGAAGCTGTTCTCGCGCTGACCGGAGTCGAGCGCCGGACGGCGTTCCATCCCGAGCTCGGTGACGGCGCGCGCGTGCGCCGCGCCTGGCTGCGGGAGATCTCGTAGCACTCGCTCGACGATCGTCGTGGCGGGCGACGCATTTGTGATTGCGTTCCGATGGCGCGCGGCGAATGCCAAGGGCCGTGCGTGTCGCGCCATCCCGCGACGACCGGCGCGGCGGCCGTCGGATGCACGCCCATCTCGCAGGGGCGGCGCTGTGCGCTCCGGCGAAAAGCGGGCGCCGGCCGCGACATCTCGCACGGCGTCGGCGCGGGCGCGGCGCCACGCCCCGCGCGCCGGCGCCTGGCACCGGCCGTGCAACGGAGGCCTTCGGCGGGACGCCGTCGTGAGCGGCCCGCCGGAAGGAGACGCATCATGGGAGCGCTCAGGGCGACACTGATACTGGGGGGACTGCTGCTGACGGTCGGGGCGGGGCGCGCGGTGGCGGACTCGGAATGCATGCAGGACGCGAAGGCGCGGCGCGGTGAGTGCCGGGCGGCGTGCGAGGAGGACTTCACCATTGCGCGCGATCTCTGCCGCAACATCGATCCGGAGTGCGCGGCCGGCTGCCGCGCGGATCTCGAGAGCTGCCGGGCGCCGATCGTCTCGGCGCTCGAGCAGTGCGTGGACGCGTGCCGCGTGCGGCTGAACGCCGAGCGCGCGGCGTGCCCGCGCAAGGGCCGCGCGCGGGATTTCTGCGTCGACCGCGCGCAGATCCGGGCCTTTCTCTGTCGTGACGAATGCCGTGAGGATCTGCAGGTCCGCGCCGGATTGAAAGCCTGCCGTGAGCGGTTCCGGACGTGCATGGACGGCTGCGGCATCCCGACGGAGCCGAGCCCGGCGGCGACGGCGACGCCCGTCAAGACCGAGGCGCCCAAGGCGACCGAGGTTCCGCAGCCGACCGTGGTGCCGACCGAGCCACCGCCTCCGCCGACCGCGACCCGCACGGCGACGCCGAAGCCCGAGCCGACGCTGACCCCGATCGGTCCGCGCTGACGATCGAGGCGCCCGCCGGGGCGCCCACCGCCTTGCCGCCGGCCCTTCCGCTCGCGCCCGTCCACCTCTCCGCGGGCGGCGGGCGGGGCCGGCGGCCGCGGCGTGTTCCTCCCGCTTCACGGATGGGCTGCGAGGTCCTCCGCCGCAACGTCCGCCGGACCCACCACGCGGCAGTAGAAGAGCTCCGTATTGAGGATGCCAGCCTCAGGCACGTCGCCCCGCGCGTACTCGACGCGAAAGCCGAGCCGGTCGAGCGCCGCGTCGAGGTCGCACCCGTAGGTCCGATAGGCGAGCGCTGCGTTCGCCTCGTCGTTCGCGTCGCCGTGGTACTCGGGCTCCAGCACGAACTCGTCGCGCGCAGGGTCCTCGGGATCGTGGACGACCACGCGGACGACCGTCTCGACGCGCGCGCGGTCGTGCGGAACGGTGAAGACATAGACGCCGTCCGGCGCGAGGACGCGGCGGATCTCGCGATGCGCGCGCTCGTGCAGCCGCACGTGCTCGAGGACGTCGCTCGTCACGACGATGTCGAACGCGCCGTCGGCGAAGGTGAGGCGCTGGAGGTCCTGGTTGCTGCGGCCGTCGCCGAGCGAGGCGCCGAGTGGCTCGCTCGCGCGCAGCGTCGACGTGTGGACGTGGATCCAGTCGCAGGCCGCGAGGTAGTCGGGGATGGGATACGCGTTCCGCTCGTAGTGGAAGGGGAGCTGCGTGTCGTAGACACGCAGCCGACGGGTCGAGCGGCGCTGGGCGAGCTCGGCGAGGCTCGACGCTTCGACGCCGGTGAGGTCGCGGATCGCCCGCAGGAGGCCGCGCGCGATCGAGCGGTAGCGACTCGTCGTCAGGCAGTCCCCGCACGTGAGCGACTCGCGGTAGAGCGCGGGGTCGGTGAAGTAGAACGCGGTCGCGTGGCCGCAGACGTTGCAGACGCCGCGGCGCAGGTCGTACCCGACGAAGCGTTCCGCGTGTGCCGGAATGCGCGATTCGGCTGTGCGGCGGACGGTCGTTCGGCCCATCCGCAGAAGGTCGACGAGGCCGTGGCCGAGTGCCGCGTCGGTCGGCTCCGCGGGGCCGTCGCCGTCGCTGTCCCTCGCCGTGCCCGGCGCGGCGGCCAGGTGGACCACGTCCGGCCGGCGCGACGAGATCTCATGTGCGGTCCGCGGCGTGGCGCAGACGACGAGCTCGGCTTCGCGCAGCATGCGGTCGTGGTTGCGCTGCAGTGTGTCGGGGTCGATCGGGAAGGTCGCCGGGTCGTCGGTCGCGTCGTAGAGGATCGTGCCGCCGAGCCAACGGAAGGCGGCGAGCGCGTTGTACGCGAAGGTCCATATGACCGGCGCGTGCAAGCGTTCCAGCGTGCCGCGCGGGCCGTGGTAGCGCCAGAGATTCGGCGCGATCCGGTGGAAGCCGACCTGCTCCTCGTGTTCGCGCCCCCAGCCGCCGTCCTGGAGCACGAGCATCCCGTGGGCGGCGAGCACCGCGGCGATCCGGTCGACCCGACGGGCGTGCCCGGCGACCTCGCGCATGGTGGGCGGGAACACGACGACCTCGTGGGATGGTACGCCCGCGTCGTCGACGATCCGGCGCAGGCGATCGGTGAGCCGCGCGACGGCCGGGGCGGCGGAGTCGTCCTGGTGCGGGGTCCACGGCCCCCACTTCTCCTCGAAGGCGCGCCGATTGCGCTCGAAGACCTCGCGATAGCGGGCGTCCTCGAGGCGCTTGAACGACGCTCCGCCGACGTGATGCACGAACGCGTCCATCGCGACCACGACCCGATAGCCCCGCTGGTGCGCGCGGCGCGCGTAGTCGTCGTCCTCGAACATGCCGATCTGGAAGCGCTCGTCGAGCGCCCCGATCTCGTCGAACGCGGTGCGGCGCATGGCCAGACAGAACATCGCGAGCATCATCATGCCGCGCAGGCGGTCGGCGTGCTCGCGCGTGAAGCGCGCGGCCCACGCGGGCATGTCGACGAGCGAGCCGTAGTCGACGGGTACCTTGGCCTCGTTACCGATCTCGTTCGTGACCGGCCCGATGAGGCCGACGTCCGGCATGGCGTGCAGGTGGCGGATCAACGTCGAGAGCCAGCCGCGCGTCACGACGGTGTCGTTGTTGAGGAGAACGAGGTACGCACCGGTGGCGCGCGCGAGCCCCTGGTTGCAGGCCGCCGCGAACCCGACGTTCCGGTCGTTGGCGATCAGGACGAGGTCCGCGCGCTCCGTAGCGAGCTCTTCCAGGTAGCGGCGCGTGCCGTCGGTCGACGCGTTGTCGACGACGATCACCTCGTGGTTCGGCCACTCGGTGCGTGCGAACAGGTGCTCGAGGCAGGCGCGGTTCAGCGCGAGGTTGTCGTAGGTGACGATCACCGTCGACGCCTTCGGGAAGAGGCCAGGGATCCGCGCGGCGAGCTCGTCGTATCGCGCGTGCCACGTGTTCGCGGCCGCGAAGGCGCGCCGTGCGTCGGCGCGCGTCGCGTCGGCCGGATCGAGGGATGCGAGGATCTGACGCTCGAACTCCTCCGGGGTGTCGGCGAGCCGCACGAGGTCGCCGAGCAGTCGCATCTCCGGCAGCGACACCGAGACGATCGGCTTCCCGGATGCCAGGATCTCGTAGGCCTTCACCGGATTGGTCGCTTCGGTGAGTGGCGTACGCTTGAACGGAACCAGCGTGACGTCGAACGTCGCGAGCCAGGACGGCAGATCGGCATAGGGCTGCTCACCCGGGAGTCGCACGTTCGGCAGCATCGCGAGACGCGAGACGTCGCCGAGATACGTCGAGCCGACGAGCACGAAGTCCCAGTCCGGTCGGCGCTCCGCCAGGTCCGCCACCAGGTCGGCGTCGAACCAATCGGCGATCGCACCGTAGAATCCGATGACCGGCCGTCCCCTGTGCGCGGGGCGCGTGCCGGTGGCCGCGAAGTGCTCGAAGTCGCAGGCGTTACGGAGGAGGAGGACCTGGTCGCGATGACGCCGAGCGCGCTCCGCGAGCACCGGCGACGACACGGTCACGAGGTCGGCTCGGGCGAAGAGCGCGTGCTCGTCGGAAACCGCCGCGCCGGTCCACGTCGAGAAACCCGCGTGGTCGTCCATGCAGTCGTAGAGGATCGGCCACGCGAAGCGCTCGCGAGCGAGGGCGGCGAGCGGCCACCAGAACGGCAGCTCGACGACGGCGAGCGTGGCGCCGAGGTCCCAGTCGACGCGGAGCCGATTCAACGACGCGAAGATCTCGTCCCGCGCGAGCCCGTCGAGCGCCTCGCTCCACACGTTGCGCTCCGGCCCGGCGAGCGTCACGTGGTGGACGTTCGGCGCCTTCACGGTCACGACGGGCGCCTCTCCGGGAGGTCCGAAGCGCGGCTCGACGTAGAACACGCGATGGCCCGCAGCGGCGAAGCGCGTCATCAGCTGCTGCGGACGCTGGAAGCGGAAGTCCCAGTCGATGATCGGGAAGCAGACGACGTCGTAGGTGCCCGGCGGCACCACGACCGGGGTGGGCTCGACGGCGGCCTCCCGCTCGTCACCGCTCGGCCCACCGAGGAGCCCGAGTCGGCGCGAGGCCGGGAAGAGGTAGTGGTGCTTGAGCACGCCGTAGGCGTGCAGCAGGCGCCAGCCGCGGCTCCGCTTGATGGCGGCGACCTCGGCTTCGGCCGACTCCGCGCGGCGTCGGAGGACGTCGACGTCGCGGCTTCGTTGCGTCGCGGCGTCGGAGCGCGGCGCGATCATCTCGACGTCGCGTCCGAGGAACGTGGCGAGCGTGCGCCACGACTCCTCGCGCTGCTCGAGGCGCGAGCGCAAGCGCTGCGAGACGTGCTCGAGGGCGGTATCATGCCGGTGCTCCCGGGTTGCGCACGGGCGATGCGGAGCGGCGAGCAGAGCCTCGTAGTCGGCGTCGAGCACCGTGCGCGCGACGGCGGTCCGCGATGCGAGGAGCGCGGCGAACCCCGCTCTGCCGTCGACCACGCGCTCGATTGCCCGCGTGACGGTCTCCTCGGTGCACGCGTCACCGTCGAGCACGAGATCGGAGCCGAGGAGCTGCGCATGGCTGCGGAGCGCGGGGTTCGAGCCGATCGCTACCGCGGGGGTGCCGCCGACCGCGGCCAAGACGAGGGCGTGCACGCTCGTCGTGAGCACGACGTCGCACGAGCCGAGCACGGTTGCCGTCGCGGCGGGTTCGTTCAGGTTGACGACGACGACGTTCGCGACGGCGAGGGCGATCGCGGCGGCGTCGACCGACCGCGGCACGAGCACCTCGAGTGCACGGCGGGTCGCGAGGCTGCTGACGGCGGCGCCGACGACGCGGAGCCGTTGCGCGTCGTCCGACGGCGAGGGCACGAGGCCGAGGCGGAGGGGGCGCCGCCGCGGCGGCGGGACGAGCGCGACCTCGGGAACGACGGCGAATGCGGGATCGGCCGTGACGGTGATCGCGCCTGTGAATCCGGTACTGCGAAGCGCCGCGGCGCTGGCGCCGTCGCGGACGGAGACGTGCGTGGCGAGCGAAGCCAGGACACCGGCGAGCGACTCGCCCGGCGCGGACGGCGGCGCGAGCCCGACGGCGAAGAGCGCTGTCGGTACGCCCGACGCCACGGCGCGAAGCAGCGCCTGCGTGACGCGTGTCTCGGGTGTGGACGCGCGGAAGAGGTCCGCGACATCGCCGGCCGCGGTCCACGGCGTTCCGATGGCGGCGACGAGGTCGGCGCGGGCGATCGCCGCCCGAACGCCGGCGTCGTCGCCCGCGTCGACGATGTCCGCGCCGAGATCGTGAAATGGCGCCGACGCGAAGGCGCAGAGCGACACCGAGACTTCGCCTGAGCGCTCACGGAGCGCGCGGGCGACGAGGTGTGCCGTTGCGTCCTCGTCGGCGTCACCGATGCCGAATCGGCCGAAGAGTACGATGTGCATGGCTCGAAGCACGCGATGACGAGTCCGTCGCGCGCGTCCCGTCTATCGGGTGCGCGTGTGGGACGTCAACGTTCCGGGATGCGTGTGCTGCTCCGGGATGCGTGTGCTGGGATGCGTGCGTGCGGGGAGTGCGGGCCGCCGCGGCCGGGTCGCGCGCGCCGCGTCCCTGGGATAGAAGCCCCGCTCTTGCCTGGGGAACGCGCGACATGACGGGGGACGGTCGGCGCCGCGTGCTCATCGTGCCGCCTGGGCCCGAGGGCGGCGTCGGGGACGCTGCGGTCGTCCAGATGCTCGCAAGCGCGGTCCGTGACGCCGGTGTGTCGGACGTCGGGGTGCTCACCTACGCGGCCGACGAGGATTGGGGGCTCGGGGCTCTTCCGCGGCCTCCGGACTTCGTCGTCGCCCCCTCGTGGCCGTTCGATCGCGCGCGCTGGTCGACGGCGACGATCCAGGAGGCGTTTCGTGAGTACGACGACGTGCTCGTCGCGGGCAATGACTGCATCGACGGCGGCTACTCGAACGAGGGGAGCCTCGCGCTCCTCGATTGCGCCCGTTTCGCGTACGAGCACGGTGCCCGCGTCTCGCTGGTGAACTGCAGCTTCAATCAGCATCCGACGGCGCCCGTGGTGGCCGGACTCCGAGCACTGCCGCCATCCATCCGCATCTGGCTGCGCGACGCGATCTCGGCGCGGTCCTTCCGGGCGGCCACGTCGCGCCCGGCGTTCCTCGGCGCCGAGATCGCCTTCCTCGTCGAGCCGAGCGCCGCCGACGACTCCGTGCCGCTCGCGTGGGTCCGGAGGCACGCGGCGGCGGGGGACCATGTCGTCGCGCTCGTCCCGAATCCGATGGTCGGGACCGCCGACCCGCTGGGCGCGCCGCAGCGCGATCCCGGTCCGTACGTCGCCATCATCGAGCGGCTGCTGCGTGCTGCCGGCCGCGCGACCCGGGTCCTCGTGATCCCGAACGACGCACGTCCGGGCGTCGGCGATCTCGAGCTCGCCGCCGCGATCGCGTCGGCGCTCTCGGCCGCGTGGCGTGACGCTGTGCTGGTCTCGCCGCGGCCGCTGCCCGCCCGGGTGCTCACCGAGACGCTGGGGCACGTCGCCCTCCTGATCGGCGCGCGCTTCCATGCGCTCGTCATGGCGCTGATCGCGGGCACGCCGGTCGTCGCCCTCGAGTACCAGGACAAGATGCGCGGCGTACTGCGCGAGTGCGGGCTCGAGGCCCTCTGGGTGCCCTGCGAGCGCGGGCTCGACGTGGAGCGCGTCGTCGCGCGCGCCGACGCGACCCTCGCGCAGGCCGCGGCGCTCCGTGCGGGGATCGCCCGCGCAGTCCCCGCGATGCGCCGCCGCGCGCGGGCGATGATCGCCGACGTCCTCGCCGGGAGCGGGGCACCCTTTTCATCTCCCCTCCACGAGATCGCGTCGATGGTGATAGAGATCCCGCGGTCATGATCGCCGTCGCCCGCGACGCGAAGTTCCATATCGGCCAAGTCGTACGGCACCGGATCTATCCGTTCCGTGGCGTGATCTTCGACGTCGATCCGGAGTTCGCCAATACGGAGGAATGGTGGCTGGCGATTCCCGAGGACGTCCGCCCCCGGAAAGACCAGCCATACTATCATCTCCTCGCCGAGAACGCGGAGACGACGTACGTCGCGTACGTTTCCGAGCAGAACCTGCTCCCGGACGAGACCGGCCGCCCGGTGCGCCATCCGCAGGTGGCAGAGCTCTTCGGGGAGCTCCGTGACGGCGTCTATCGGCGCAAGGCGACGCACGGCACGCATTGAGCGGCGGCGGACGGGCGCAGGCGCGCGCCGCCGTGCCGGCGCGCGCGCCGTGGGTGCAGACGACAACCATCGGCCGGGCATGCGTCCGGTCAGTCGCGGTCGATGCGATACCCGCGAAGCTGCGGAATCCGCCACGCCACGACCCCGAGGACCAGGAGCGACGCCACCCCGCCGCTCACCACCGCGAAGGTCGCGCTCGTGGCCGCGGCGACGAACCCGGATTCCGCCGCGCCGAGCTGGTTCGATGCGCCGATGAAGAGGAGGTTCACCGCGCTTACGCGGCCGCGGAGCTCGTCGGGGGTCGAGAGCTGGATCGCCGTGCTCCGCATCACGACGCTCACCTGATCGGCGACGCCGACCAGCACGTAGGCGGCGAGCGAGAGCGGGAACGAGCGCGAGAAGCCGAAGACGATGGTGGCGACGCCGTAGACGCCGACGGCGATCAGCAGCGCGCGCCCGGCGTGGCGGATCGGCGGCCGCGCGATCAGGACCAGCGAGGTGAGGAGCGCGCCCATCTCGAGCGCCGACGACAGGAGCCCGTAGCCGCGCGGCCCGACGTGCAGGATCTCGGTCGCGTAGATCGGCAGGAGCGCGGTCGCGCCGCCGAAGATCACCGCGAACATGTCGAGCGTCATGCAACCGAGGATCACCGGACGGCTGCGCACGAAGCGCACCCCTTCGCGAATGACCGCGCGGGTCACGCCGCGCCCGCTCGGCGCCGTGGGCGGTGAGGGCAGGAGCGCGAGCAGGGCGAGCGCGATCGCGATCAGGACGACGTAGGCGCCGTAGGCGGCGCCGATGCCGAGGTCGGCGATCAGGAGGCCGCCGAGCGCGGGTCCGGTCGCGAACGCGAGCGCCTGGTTGGTCGACGCGATCGTCGCGACGCGCGGGAAGGCGATGCGCGGCACCAGGCTCGGGAGGAACGCCATACGCGCCGGGCTGTCGAACGCGGTCGCGATCGCGGCGGCCGCGACGATGCCGTACAGGAGCCCGAGCGTCACCGTGCCGCGCGCCGTTGCGACCACGAGGACGAGGCCGGCCGCGAGCGTGAGGATCTGGGCGGTCATCATGATGCGCCGGCGGTCGACGGAGTCGGCGAGCGCGCCGGCGACGAGGGTCAGCGCGAAGGCCGGCAGGAACTGGACGAGGCCGATCAGGCCGAGGTGGAACGGCGAGCGGGTGAGGTCGAAGACGTGCCACGCGATCGAGGCGCGCAGCATCATCATCGCGGTGCCGGCGCAGAAGCGGCTGCCGAGATAGACGGCGACGCTGCGGGTGAGGACCTCGGCGAGCCGCATCGGTCAGGAGCGGATGCGGAAGCCGGCGAGGTCCGGGCCGGCGGGCTCGGGCGTCTCGACGACGGCGCGGACGCGTGCGCCCGGGGGGCCCGTCCGGCACCAGTCCGCGAGCGTACGGACCGCCCCCGGGGCGCCCTCGACGAGCGCCTCGACGCTCCCGTCGGGGAGGTTGCGCACCCAGCCGTCGACGCCAAGCTGCCGCGCCTCCCGCTCGGTCGCGCCGCGGTACCAGACGCCCTGGACGCGTCCGGTGATGTGAAGCCGGAGGCGAAGACGCGCCGCCGTGGTCCCGTCGTCCGATCCGCGCCGCGTCACGGACGCAGGGTAGCGCGTACGGCGGTCGTCGTCACGGCGCGGTGGGACCTCGAGGGAGTCGGATGTTGCCCGGGACGAGCCAGGCCCGCCGGCCGCCGGAACTCTACGAGGTCCGTTGCAGCAGGCGCATGCCGGAGTCGCGGGCCGCGACCTTGTCGAAGGTGTAGACTGTCGTACATCCGGCCGCGATCGACGACTCGTGGATCAGGAAGTCTGCGAAGTCGGCTGTGCCGTCCCGATAGCCCGCGAGCGCACGCCAGACGGTCTCGGCATTCGCGACGACGAGGGTCCGAGTGTGGAGCAGGGTCTCGACGATCGCGGCGATCTGTCGCCGATCGGCGCCGTACAGATCTTCCATGACCCACACGGTTTCCACCAGCGCCACCAATGTGAGGAATCCCGGCGCATCCTCACGCAACGAGTGTTCGAAGAGTCTGGTGGCCACGGCGGACTGCTGGACGTCGTCCTGCGCGAGATACCGGACGAGCACGTTGGTATCGATGCCGATCATCGACCGGCGCGCCGTCGTGCCGCCTCCGTCATCATCTCGACGGTGACGGGCTTTCCGGGTTTCCCGAGGATGCCCTTGAGCGCCGTGATCGATCCGGTCGCGGCTTTGAGGAGGTAGCCATCGGCCGTCTTCACGAACTCGACGCGGCTTCCGGCGCCGAGGCCGAGCTCTTCGCGAACGGGGGCCGGGATGACGATCTGCCCTTTGGTGCTGACGGTGGCGGTGGCCATGTCGGATTGCCGTCCCAGCGACTTACTTACGCTGGTAAATCTTACTCTGACGTAAGGGTGTAGGCAAGCGGCGTGAGTTGCGGCCGGGGAGCTCATCGCGTTCCCATGCGCCGCGCGAGCGATACCCCGCAACGGGTACGGGTATGCGGTCCTCAGGCGCTGCCCAGGAGCGCCAGGAACGCCGCCTCGTCGAGGATCGGGACGTCGAGCTTCTTCGCCTTCGCGAGCTTCGACCCGGGATCGGCGCCGGCGACGACATAGCTCGTGGTCTTGCCGACGCTCCCGGAGACGCGGCCGCCGGCGCGCAGGATGCGGTTTTCGGCCTCGCCGCGCGTCAGCGACGCGAGGCCGCCGGTGAGGACGAAGGTCTTGCCGGCGAGGGCGCCGCTCGGGGCCGCGGGCGCTCGAGGCACGACGCCGGCGTCGAGCAGGTGAGCGACCACCGCCGCGTTCTTCGGGTCGTCGGCGAAGGCGCGGACGCTCTTCGCCACCTCGGGGCCGATGCCCTGCACCTCGAGGAGCGTCGCCTCGTCGGCCGCCAGCACGGCACGCACGTCGCGGAAATGCCCGGCGAGGACGCGCGCGAGGTGCTCGCCGACGTGGCGGATCCCGAGTGCGTAGAGGAAGCGGTCGAGCTCGGGCCGCGTGCTCGCCGCGATCGCGTTCGTGAGGTTCGTCGCCGACTTCTCCGCCATGCGCTCGAGACCCGCGAAGGTCGCCGTCTCGATGCGGTAGAGGTCGGCGAAGTCACGCACGAGCTCCTGCTCGACGAGCTGGTCCACCAGCTTCTCGCCGAGCCCGTCGATGTCCATGGCGCCGCGCGACGCGAAGTGGCGGAGGCGCGATTTCAGCTGCGCGGGGCAGGCGGCGTTGATGCAGCGGTACGCCGCCTCGCCCTCCTCGCGGACGACATGGCCGCCGCAGCCCGCGACCGGGCACGTGACCGGCATCTTGAACTTCCGCGGCCGTCCGACGCGTTGCTCCTTCACGACGCGCACCACGTACGGGATGACGTCGCCGGCGCGCTCGATCACGACGGTGTCGCCCTTGCGGACGTCCTTGCGCTCGATCTCGTCCATGTTGTGGAGCGAGGCGTTCCGGATGGTGACGCCGCCGACCACGACCGGCTCGAGCTCGGCGACCGGCGTCAGGGTGCCGAGCCGGCCGACCGACGCGACGATGTCGAGGACGCGCGTCTCGGCCTGCTGCGCCTTGAACTTGTAGGCGATCGCCCAGCGCGGCGAGCGCGACACCTGGCCGAGGATCTCCTGCCGCCGGAGGTCATCGACCTTCAACACCATGCCGTCGATCTCGTAGGGCAGGGTGTCGCGGGTCGCGACGAGCGTGGCGTACTGACTGAGCGCGGTCGCGAGGTCGGGACAGCGGCGATTCAGGGGGTTGGTCTGGAGGCCCCACTGCGCGAGAGCACCGAGGAGGTCCCAGTGGGTCGCGAAGCTCGCGCCGTCGATCGCGCCGGCGCTGTGACAGAAGATCTCGAGCGGGCGGCTGGCGGTGATCGCCGGGTCGAGCTGGCGGAGCGAGCCCGCCGCGGCGTTCCGCGGATTCGCGAAGATCGGTTCGCCGCGCTCGGCCCGCTCGGCGTTCAGCTTCTGGAAGCCGGCGCGGGGCAGGATGATCTCGCCGCGCACCTCGAGCCGTGCGGGGATCTTCGGCGCCTGTGCGGAGGCGCGCTCCAAACGATGCGGGACGGTCGGAATCGTCTTCAGGTTCACCGTCACGTCCTCGCCGGTCGTGCCGTCGCCGCGCGTCGAGCCGACCACCAGGCGGCCGTGCTCGTAGACGAGCTCGATCGCGAGCCCGTCGAGCTTCGGCTCGGCGACGTAGCCGACCTCGGCGTCGTCGGCGAGCTCGAGGATGCGGCGGACGCGTCCTTCGAACTCGCGCACGTCCTCCTCGGCCATGGCGTTGGCGAGCGAGAGCATGGGAGTGGTGTGCCGAACCGGCTTGAAGCGCTCGGCCGGCGTCGCGCCCACGCGCTGGGTCGGGGAGTCGGCGCTCCGGAGCTCGGGATGCCCCGCTTCGAGCTCCTGGAGGCGGCGGAAGAGCGCGTCGTACTCGGCGTCGGTGAGCTCGGGGGCGTCGTGTCCGTAATAGAGGCGATTGTGGTGCTCGATCTCGCGGCGGAGCGAGGCGATTTCCTCGTGCGGCGGCGTCGCGCGGGGTGGCATGCGGGCAGGCAGTCTACGGTCGCGCCGTACGCGCCGCAACGACGGCCGCCCTCGCGCGCGGTCGGGGAGTGAAATTGAACGTCGGAGTCGACCTGTATACGGTCGTACCGTGACCCTCGCACACGCGCGTCCGGGTGAACGGCTGATCGTGGAGAAGGTGGGCGGCGAGCGCTCGTTTCGCCGCCGGCTCCTGGAACTCGGGTTCGTGCCGGGGACCCCGGTCGAGCTGATCGGGGTGGCGCCCCTCGGCGACCCCCTCGAGCTCCTCATGCGCGGGTGCAGCCTGTCGATCCGCCGCGGCGAGGCCCTCTGGGTCTCGGTGCGGCGGGCCGCCGGCTCCGCCGGAGGGTGCTGCGACGCCCCGGCACCGGAGGCGGCCGCGCCGCCGTGCGGGTCGTGCGGTCGGCAATGAGCGGGGTCGGAGCGGTCGACCGTCCCGGCCCCGGTGCCGCGGCCCACCCGCCGCCGGGGGAGCGCCACGGCGCCGGCCGCCCGCTCGTGGTCGTCGTCGGCAATCCGAACGTCGGCAAGACCACGCTGTTCAACCGCCTTGCCGGCACGAGCGGCCGGGTCGGGAACTACGCCGGGGTCACGGTCGAGCGCCGTCCCGGGACGCTCCGGCTCGGGGGCGCCGGCGAGGACGTCGCGCTCCTCGATCTCCCGGGCTGCTACTCGCTCAGCGCGCGCTCGGCGGAGGAGCAGATCGCGATCAACGCGGTGCTCGGCCTCGCCGGCAATCCGACGCCGACGCTCGCGCTCGTGGTGGTCGACGCGGGCCAGCTCATCCGCAACCTCTACCTCGTGCTGCAGCTCGTCGAGCTCGAGGTGCCGCTCGTCATCGCCCTCAACATGATCGACGAGGTCGAGGACGAGCCGCCGTCGGCGCCGGCGATCGCGCGGCTCTTCGGGGTGCCGGTCGTCTCGACGAGCGCGCGTCAGGGCGACGGCCTCGATGAGTTGGCCGCGCGCCTGCGCGAGTGCGTCCGCCGTCCGCCGCGCGGGCGCGTGGCGATCGACTATCCGCCCGCGCTCCGGCGCGACCTCGCCACGGTGGTCGCGGCGCTGCCGCCTGCGCTCCGCGTGTCCCCGGGGCGCGATCAGGCGCTCGCGCTCTGGGCTCTCACCAGCGTCGACGAGCACGACGAGCTCCGCGACGTCGACCCGAGCGTGCGCGCGGCCTGCCTCGGCGTCCGGCGCGACGCCGGCGCGCGCGACCTCGACGACGAGGTGATCGCGACGCGCTACGCCTTCCTCGACCGGCACGCGCCCGACCTGCACGCGCGGGTCGATCAGCATCTCCGCAAGCGCGCGGCCTCTGAGCGCATCGACCGTGTGCTGTTGCATCCCGTGTGGGGGTTCGCGGTGTTCGTCCTGGTCATGCTCGTGCTCTTCCAGGCGCTCTTCTCCTGGGCGAATCCCGCCATCACGCTCGTCGAGGATGCGACCGCCTGGCTGCAGGCGCAGATGGCGGCGCATCTGCCGGAAGGGCTCGTGAGCGACCTCCTGCGCGAGGGCGTGGTGGGCGGCGTCGGCAACGTCATCGTCTTCCTGCCGCAGATCCTGCTCCTCTTCTTCTTCATCTCGCTCCTCGAGGATTCGGGCTACATGGCGCGGATCGCGTTCCTGATGGACCGCATCATGAAGGGGCTCGGGCTCCACGGCCGCGCTTTCGTGCCGATGCTCTCCGGATTCGCCTGCGCCGTGCCGGCGATCCTCGCCACCCGGACCATGGAGCGGCAGCGCGACCGCCTCCTCACGATGATGGTGATCCCGCTCATGACCTGCTCGGCGCGCCTGCCGGTCTATACGCTCATCATCGCCGCGCTCTTCCCGCCCACGGTCGGCTGGGTGCCCGTGCAGGGGCTGCTCATGGTGGCGATGTACCTCTTTTCGATCCTGGTGACGCTCGTCGCGGCGGCGGTGCTCGGGCGGACGGTGATCCGCGGGGAGCACGCGCCGCCGATCCTCGAGCTGCCGCCCTATCGGCTCCCCGATCCGCGCAGCACGCTCCGGATGATGGTCGAGCGCGCCGGCGTCTTTCTGCGCGAGGCCGGCACGATGATCCTCGTCTGCACGATCGTGCTGTGGGTGCTGCTCTCGTTTCCGCGTCCGGCGGCGCCGCCGGGCGGCGAGCCGACCGAGGCCGCACGCCAGCAGGCGCTCGCCGAGAGCTACGGCGGACGGCTCGGACGCGCGATCGAACCGGCGCTCGCGCCGCTCGGCTTCGACTGGAAGATCGGCGTCGGCATCATCGGTGCCTTCGCGGCGCGCGAGGTGTTCGTGTCGACGCTCGGTCTCGTCTACGGCGTCGGCGAGCAGGACGACGAGGCGCTCCCGCTGCGCCAGCGCATCCACGCGGAGCGGCGGCCGGACGGACGCCCGGTGTACACCCCGCTCGTCGGGCTCTCGCTCATGGTGTTCTTCGCGCTCGCCTGCCAGTGCATGAGCACGCTCTCCGTGACCCGCCGCGAGACCCGCAGCTGGCGCTGGCCCGCGTTCATGTTCCTCTACATGACCGCGCTCGCCTGGACGGCGAGCTTCGTCGTCTACCAGGGCGGCCGGCTGCTCGGGCTCTGAGGTTCCCGGGAACGTCGCCGAAGCCTCGATCGCCTCGCGGGCGAGAGTCGTTGCCGGGGGATGCACCGGTCCCTGCTGAACGGTCGAGAGCGCCGGCTCGGTTGGCAGGCGTCTACGCGAGCAGGAGGAATCTCCACCGGGCTGTTCGCTGGGGCGAGTTGACAGTATGGCGCGTATCGCCCGCTCTCAGCGGCGACGCGATTCCCCGAACGCATACGACAGGCCGGTTTCGGCGGGCGCGGTCGGTGGACGAATCAGGGCGCCGGTGCGACGCTCTCCACGGACGTCGGGAGGCAGACGAAGGCCAGCTTCGTCGTGCTCACCTCTGCTGGCCCCGGAAATTGGTTGCCCGGACCGAGGTAGATGCCCGTACCGGCCTGGACGCGGCGTTTCTCGTGTCGCGCCTGGGCGGGGTCGATCGTCGCGTCGAGGGTTGCGCCCGCGAGCATCGCCGCCGGCGCATGCGTGAACCGCTTTGCGAGCTTCGCCTTGTAGCAGAGCAGGCTCGTCGCCGTCCGTGCCGCCGAAGGAACGACGACCGCGCTCGACTCGCGCGGGGGCACGACCGCCGCAGTGTCGACAGGGTTGCAGAGGAGCCGCGGCTTCCCGACGTTCACGAGACAGGCCCCGGCGACGGGAGTCCCCGGGAAGCTCGGAGTTCCTTCCTCGTTGAGGGCGCAGTCGTCGAAGAGGCCACCCCGGAAATACGTCTGCAGATCGGTGTCGAAGCGGCCGATCCCGGAACCGACGGTCGTCTCGGGTGTCTGCGCCGTTACATCCTTTGTCACCTGCACGCTGTAGCAAGCGCGGTGCGTCGCGTCCGGAGCCGCGGGCGGCGCGCTCGCCAGGCTCGCCGTCGCCGGAACGACCACGTGGGCGAGCTTCTTCGAGACGATCGCAATCGTCCCGAGCTGATTGGTGAGCTGCCAGAGGCGGGACATGTGCCGCTCGGGGCGTTCGAACGGGGGGACGGCGCCCGCGGTGCTCTCGGATCCCTGCTTCGCCTGATAGACGATGCCCTTGCGATCCGGCCACGCGACACCAGGGGCGCCGTCGAGGGCGGCAGGTACGAACAGGGTGCGCGGCTTCGTGACGACGAAGTTCTCGGGGTCGTCGGCGTCGGTGTCGTCGAGGAGGACGTCGTCGAAGGTGAGCACCCAGTCGTCCGGGAAGTCGTTCGCTGGAATGACGGCGCCGACCGCGTCCACCGCGGGGGCGGTCACGCTGTATCCGGCGTAGGCGTCGGTGATCTCGTCGAGCTCCAGCTCGACGTAGCCGAACGACAGCGCGGGAATCTCGGGAAGCGCGCCCGCGACGACCGTCGACTCGGTGCCGTCGATCTCGTAGTTCGCCACCGATCCGTTCTCCATCCACTCACAGACCCCGGCGCTCGAATACCAGTGTTGTCCCTGGACGTAGTGCACCCGAGCGCTACGCACCGTGACGCCCGACATGGTGAAGGCGGGCACGAAGGCGCCGCCCGGGTTGGTGAACCACCAGCGGTGCGTGCCGGGATCGGCGAGCGTCGCGACGGCGGGCAGCTCGGGGGTCGCGAGCGGCACCCCTCCGAGAAGCGTGTAGAGCCAGTAGTCCAAGCGCCTCAGGTTCACGTACCCGGCGGGGTTCAGATCCTTCGGAGTCGCCGGAAAGATCATGCCGTTGCCCGACGGGGAGATGCCGTTGAACATCTGCGACTCCACGACCGCGGTCCGCCAGGTGTTCCACACCCGCCACATCACCATCGAGTAGCCCATGGTGTTCTTCAGCCCGCTCGCGTTGGAGAAGCCGAACTCCGTGATGTATGCGCCCCGGGTCGGAACGACGCGCTGGAGGTAGGCGAGACTGTTCGGCCAGAGAGTCGAGGCGGCACCCTGCTGGTAGAGGGCCTCGAAGTAGGCGTCGAGGTCTGGATAGGGGTTGTCGGGATTGAAGACATATTTCGGCGGTTCGGCGACCGTCACCGGCGCTTCGTCGTCGCCGAAGTACCAGTGGACGGATACGGCATAGGCCTCGTCGGCCCCGGCGAGAAAGGCGACGACGGCGGCGTTGAAAGCGGCGTGGTCGGTCCGCCCGCCGAGGATGTCGTCGGGATCGGACGCGATGTTGCCGTCGCCGTCGGAATCGCGCGGACGAGGCGCGAGAAAGATGCTGAAGGGAAGCGACGGGTAGGCGCCGTGAATCGCCGAGAACGTCGGCTCGAACACGGCGCGGTAGGCGGCAAAATCGAAGTCGAAGTTGACGCCTGCGTATTCCTCGTTGCCGGCCTCGACGGCGATCACGTCGACGCCTCCATCGAGGAGTGTCTGCACACCCGCGAGATTGTCCGCGGCCAGGTCCGCGGGGCTCTCGCCCGCGACGACGTCCATGCCGGCGGTGTAGATGACGCGCAGGCCCTTGCCCGCGGCGGCGAGATCGGAGGCGAGCTGGATGACGTCGCCCAGGGTGGACGGAGGCTGCTCGACGTACTTGTCGGCGCGGTAGCGTAGGGTGAAGCTCCCGCCGGGCGGGAGCATTTCGGCTACCCACTGCGCGTCCTGCGGCGTCTGGGTCTCGAACCAGTTGCTCCCAGCGAAGCCGGTTCCCTGCGCGGCGGCGGGACCGGCCGTGGCGAGGAGGACGAGACAGGCGAGGGCCACGGGCATCATGCAATCTCCGTAACATGCTTCCCACGGCGCGCCGCAAGCGAAAAATGCGCGAATCCGAGATCGCGGATATCGGCGACCAGCCGCCCGAGCCCGTCGCCGAGCCGCGGGCTGCACAGGGCACGGCGATCGGTCTCCGCGGCGTCGGCGTGGTGGCGAGCGTCTCCGGCCTCTCCGGTCTCGACGGCCCGACCGCGATGGAGTTGATAGTTCGAGAAACTACGCCTCCGTTGACCGGACAGACCCGATCCCCGTAGGCTGCGTCCGGGAGGCCCCGTTGCCATGACCGAGCGGAGACGCAGTCGATGCTTCCGTTCTCTCCTTTCTCTCCTTTCTCTCCGTGGGGGTGTTCGGCGTCGTGATGGGAAGGGATGCGGCACGCGCGGACAGCCCGCAGCAGGCGCCTCTCGTCGGCTCTCGAGGCCGGCCGGCACGCGTGCCACCGCGCCTCGAGCGGGAAACCGGCCGCGTTCGGGGAGGCGATTGATGCATCGCATCGCGCTGGTGAGTGCCTTCTGTCTCTTCGCAACTCCTGCTCCAGCCACGGATCTCAGCGACTTCCAGAAGGGCGCGGACAGGTATCTGCCGTACAAGTACGGCGGTGACGACAGGAAGATCCCGAAGAGGGGTCTGTGTGTCTGCATCGGCGACCCTCAGGGCGACAAGGGCGTCGGCGTGCTGTATCGGACGAGGATCCTCGGCAGCGATGAGCGGGTGGCGGTCGTATGCAACGTGCGCCGCTTCGACCCGGAGACCGGGGAGAAGAGACCGTTCTCGATCGCCGACAACTGCCTCGACTGGGTACCCCTTTCCAAGTAGGGGCCCAGTTCGAATCCGTGTCCGCGCGCGTCGATCAGCAGAAGGCTGGGGTGTCCGCGCCGGGGAACGCCAGGAAGCCGATGCTGGCCGGCGCCAGGATCAGCGCTCCCACGGCGAAGGCCCTTCCGGCGAGGACCGGCAGGCGATCGTCTGCACCGAGCTTCAGCGTTACCCCGTTGAGCGTCGCGCTGGCATCGCCGAGCCGGCGCGCCAGCTCGACCGCTTTCCCGACCGTCTCGCGATCCTGCAGGGCGCGCGCTCGTTCGAACTGCGCACCGCAACGAGCCTCGCACGCCTGTGGCGTGACCAGGGCCAGCGCGCCGAGGCGCGCGACTTCCTCGCCCCGATCTACGCGACGTTCACCGAGGGCTTCGACACCCGGGACTTGCTCGGCGCGAAGACGCTGCTGGAGGGCGTGTGGTGATCGCGACCCTCAGCGGTCGGGGGTGGAGGCGCTCCAGCCACCACGGGACATTCAGTCCGGCGCCCTCCCGCTCGATGATCGCCGTCAGCTGCCTGCCCTCTGATGCGGGCGTCACTTCCGAGGGACCCTGCGCAGACCATCGATGCCGCGCGATGACTCGCTCAGCTTGCCGACGCGCTCCCCTGACGCCCGGAAACGGCCTTCATCGATGCGCGTCGCTACTCGCGGAGCTGCGATGGCGACCAGCGGATCTCGGCGCGGTTGCCGGTCATGCGCAACCGGTAGCGATGCCGAGCGCACGACAGACGGCGCGCATTTTCTCGGGACCGAGCTGGCCGACGTGGCGCGTCAGCCTTGCCTGCTCGACCGTCTGCACATGATCGAGGTTCACCGCCGAGTCGTGCTTGAGCCCTTCCGCGGTCCCCACGACAACCTCACTCGGGATGCCGCGGATCGTGGAGGTCACCGGCGCCACCATTACCGTGTGCAGCGCCTCGATCGCCTCGGAACGACTCAGCACCACGACCGGCCGCCGCTTGTCCGGCTTCCGAAAGGCGTACGTCCAGATTTCGCCACGGGCTAATCGTCGGGCCATTCGCCCTCATCCGCCCAGCCCTCGAGCTCGCGTTCGCTGCCGCCCCGATATCCTCGCCGGTACGCTTCGGCGATCGAGTCCTTCCGTTTGCGCCGGAGGTATTCGGTCGTCGCTCGTCGCATGACGGCCGACCGTCCGTCACGTTTCACCTCCGGGTCTGCATCGAGCTCGGCGAGAAGGCGCTCATCCACTGTTATCTGTATAGCCCGCATAGGGGTAAAGTATGTGGATGAGCCATAGAGATCAAGGAGCATCGGTATGATGCGGAGGATCGACATTCCTGGCCGGCGTGATACCCGGCCATCTCGGGCGTGGACCGGGTCGCCGCGCGCGGACCCGGGGTGGGTCATGCTCGCGAGAAAACCCGAACCGCCCCGGCTTTGTCGGAGGCTCTGGACCGAGCTGAAGTGGCTCGAGCGTTGTCGGTGGAAGCCGAGATCGCTACCCTGGATGGACCAATTTTCTGGTCGACAGGAGAACTCGATGGCGAAGGCGTTGCCCATCTCGGAGGTCAAGACCCATCTGCCGGAGCTCGTCACCGGCGTGGCCCAACGTGAGGAGGAGATCATCGTCACGCGCAGGGGCAAGCCCGCCGCAGTCTTGGTGAACTTCGCCGAGTACGAGCGCCTGAAAGCCACGCTCGACGTCCTCAGCGATCCGGATCTGATGGATCAGATTCGGAAGAGCCGCCGATTCTACGCGTCCGGGAAGCGCGGGCGTTCGTTCGAGGACGTCTTCGAGGAGCCGCTCGGCTCCACCAGCAAACGGCGGCGGTGAAAACCATCCGTCGGCTCGACATCCCGCCTCATGTCGCCGACATGATCCGTGCCCTGCCGTCGGAGGTGAAGCGGGGCGTCAAGGAAGCCCTCCGGCTCCTGGCCCGTGATCCGGCTGCGGGGGAACCGCTGCGGCGCGACCTGGAGGGATACTGGAAGTATCGCGTCCGTCGCTTCCGGATCGTCTACCAACCCAGGTATCGCGTGGTGCGAGTCGTCGCCGTTGGGCATCGGCGAACCATCTACGAAGAAGCCGGCGAGCGCTTGCGCGGGCGGTGACTCTGGTGGTCGCGTAACGTCCTTGCCCTTCCCGGTCGCGAACGCAGTAGACGATCCGGGCAATGCCCGCGGTGCCCGCCGGCACGCCGACCGGCACCGCGACGGTCCCCTCCTGCTCGATCCAGCGGGCCTGGGCGAGGCTCTGGCATTTCGGACAGTGCCGGTTCCGGCACGAGTGGTAGGCCGGTCGCTCGAATCCGCAGCGCGCGCAGACGTCGACGTGGCCGCCCAGGGCGGGCGTCCGACAGACGGCAATCGAGCGCAGGGCTTGCCGTTGCTCGCGCGAGAGCGCCTACTGCCGGCGCACCGCTGCTCCATGGAAGGTACAAGCCCGACCAACGACCCCGTCAAGCGCGCAGACCGTTCGACGGTGCGGCTGGCGAAAACGAATCCGGCACCGGGCAGACGGTGACAGGAGCGCCGATCCTGTGACTGAAAAAATTCCGTTGGATCGCAGTACGTTGGACCCACCGATTACCACGACTTTACCACCCGGCACGGCCCCGAAACGGCATCGGCAAGGGCCGGGCAAGGCAGGGCGCAGCGGGCCGCCAGGGAACGGAAACGCCAGAACGCACGGGCTTCACAGCCTGAAGCGGGCCATTCGCACGCTTGGCGCACGATCGACCGCCGAACCACGCGTCACGCCGGCGTTGATAGAGGAGTTCGACGAGATTGTCGCCCAACCGGGACGCCGGGAGGCGATTCACCAGATCTTCCACCACGGCTTCAGCGGCGCCGGGGCGACGCTCTCGGCGCTCCACTCGATCGAGGTGAAATCACCCGGACAGCTGACGGCGCCCTTCGGCCAGAAGCGGAGCCGCTCGTCGGCCGCGAACTCGGCCTCGAGCATCGGGATCACCCCGTCCGGCATCGCTCCTTCCAGATAGATCTCGGTGATGCTGGCCTTCATGTCGAGGTGGACCTTCGCGATCCGCGCGCCGAATCGCGCCGCGAGGAACGCGAGCACCGGACGGAGCTCGTTGCACACCGCGTCGTCCCACTCCGACGCATCGAGCCAGCGCTCGCCCATCACCCGAAGCCGTTAGCACGGCGCGCGCTCAACGAACATCGCCCGAGCAATCGATTGCGACGTGCCGACGACGGCGTGCGTCCTCTTCAATCGGTATCCCGTTGGATTCCGTGTAGGACAGTTGGCGTAGCAGCCGACGAACGCCGGATCGGGAGGGGCTCAGTTCGACTCCGACTGCTCGGGGCCGAGCTTCTCGGCTTCTCGCCAGAGGGCGTCGAGGTCGAGCGTGAGGCTCGCGCAGCCGGGGATCGCTTCGAGCGTTCCCCCCGTCGCACCGAGCGGGCGCACGTAACGCCCGTCGCCACCGAGCTCGAAGGTCTCGAACGTCTGCTGCTCGGGGTCGACGATCCAGTAGTAGCGGACGCCGAACGCCGCGTAGTCGTCGACCTTCTCGACGCGATCGCGCCGGGGTTGACAGAAGGACTCTTTAGCCGCGTTTTCGCCGACCCTTCGCTCCTGCGGAGGGAACATAACCTCCCAAGCCGGACGTTGTCTTGAACTGCTGTTCGCCACAGAAGGGATCGGCTCGATAGATCTGCTGGAACTCGGCGAGTGTGAAGCCCGCCGCGCGCCCATGGCCGAACCGTGGGCGGTAATCAGAGCAGACCCGGATTGCTCGTGCGACGAGTTCTAGACCAATCCAGGAGTCCCCCCGGCTATGCCGGGGAGGCAGCCGAAGTTTGACATTTCCGGGAGTCTAACGACGGGA
This sequence comes from Deltaproteobacteria bacterium, assembly GCA_020848745.1. NCBI lineage: Bacteria > Pseudomonadati > Myxococcota > Myxococcia > Deltaproteobacteria bacterium. Next base: position 130,150 of record JADLHM010000056.1, read on the forward strand.
CTCCCCTCCGTGAGCCGCTCAAAGCCACACGAAGGGGAGTCCCATGC